>JAKEHD010000661.1 GCA_022615215.1 Blastocatellia bacterium | reverse complement strand
TCACAGCGGGCTAATCTTTTAGGTAAAAACTGAAACTCCAGCGGGCGGAAGCCGATGGTATCTCCGTTCAAAATTGTCATTTCATCCCGCGCGCAGTATATACCACAGGCCAACGGCTCGCGTCCTGGCCCTCAAGCAAATGAGAGATTTGAAGGACGATCTGCTCGTCAAGCGATTCGGACGAGAGATCAGGCTGTTACAGAATCTAATCCACGTCAATGTCGTTCGGTGCATTGAGACCGGCATTGATGATGAGGGCAAACCCTACCTTGTGACCGAATTTGTGCCTGATGGATGCCTCGAAGATGAACTCCTCGAAAACGGCGGGAGGTTGTCGCCAACATACACCGCCAATCTTATTTGCCAGGTGCTCGACGGCCTCGAATATATTCACACGCATTCGATCATCCACCGGGACATCAAGCCGCAAAACATCCTCCTGCGCCGTCATCATAAAAAAGGGGGGAGTGGTCATCTCACACCCAAGCTCGCCGACTTCGGACTGGCCGTCTCCTACGCTCGTGCCGGGGGTACGCGGTATACCAAACCGAAGACCGGCATGGGGACACTGATGTTCATGCCGCCTGAGCAAGTGCAGAGTGCGCGCGAGGTGCGGGAGCCTGCCGATATTTATGCGGTGGGAAGCACGCTCTACTACCTGCTGACGGGACAGTATTCGTTCGATTTCCCCACACCGCCGGAGATACTCGAATTTCAGAAAAAAGGTTTAGGCAAGTTCAAGACGCCGCAAGAAGCGTTGCGGGCGCTGATGCAACTCAGGCGCATTATGCACCCGTTCCAAATCATCCTCAGCGAGAACCCCGTCCCAATCCGGCAGCGCGATTCTTCAATTCCTCGCGAGCTTGCCGAAGTGGTGGACCGGGCAGTGCGAAAGGATGCCGGAGCCAGGTTCCAAAGCGCGGCGGAGTTTCGCAACGCCCTGCGGCGAGTGATGCGGTGATGCGGCGGACATAAGCGCACGCTTCAGTGCAACAGTTTGCGCGATTGAACGGAGTTGCAAGTGATTATGAAAAGGATAAGAGAACTATTTGGTCACAGCCCTTCCATCGAGGCAGGGGAGGGGGACGCCTGCTATGAGGAGACAACAGAGAGCAGACGTACATCAGCGCCCAATGCGCGGTTGTGTGCCATTACTGATGTTGGCCGCGTCCGTGACCATAACGAGGACACATTCCACATCGCTGCTGACGGGCGATTGTTGATTGCGGCGGACGGCATGGGAGGGCACGAAGCCGGAGAGGTTGCGAGCGCGCTGGCTGTGGATGCCCTCATCGAGTTCTTCGACAGCGAGAGGCTGCGCGCGATTGATAGCGGCGAGGCTTCCATCGAGGCGTTGCTGATGGAAAGCTTCGAAGCAGCAGACCGAAAGGTCCGCGAAGCGACTCAAAACGGACAGGGGAGTCGTGGCATGGGAACTACGCTTATCCTGGCCTGCATTCAGGGCGATCACCTGCACACATGTCATGTAGGAGACGTTCGATGTTATGTGCGAAACGCTAGCGGATTACATCAAGTCACGCAGGACCACTCGGTAGTGGGATTGTTGGTGCGAGCGGGAGAGTTGACGCCGGAGCAGGCACGCCTTCATCCGCAGAAGAATGAGATACTACAGGCGATAGGCATGCCCACCGCGCTCATCCCGGAGGTCAATACGACAACGCTTGTAGACGGAGACCTCGTGCTTTTGTGTTCGGATGGATTATGGGAAGCCCTGTCGGATGAAGAGATCGCTTCGATTATCGACTGGGAGGGGTCAATGAGGCAGCGCGCGACACAACTTGTAGACAGAGCGAACGAAGCAGGCGGCAATGACAACATTACAGTGGTGCTCTATGAATACATAGCGCAGGGGGGCAAGAACGATTAGTGGAACGATGAACGATGAATGGAAACCCTCCCTCACAGTGGAAGGCACAGGGCCTTCTACAGGGCTACTGGACTGTTGACCGATGCCGCCCAAAGGCGGCAATCTTCTTTCACAGGAATTTATAGATGATGGATAGAATCAATTTCTACAATCGCGACCTTGAAACTCTCGACCGCGACCGCCTGCGCGAGTTGCAGGACGAGCGGCTTCGCCTCTTGATGAAAGAGGTGGCCGCGAACCGTTTTTATCAGGAGAAATTTCGATCAGCCGGAATCGATTTTGCCGCTGTGCGCGCGTTCGAAGACCTCAAAACGCTCCCCTTCACAACCAAAAGCGAACTCGTGGAGCAACAGGAAACATACCCGCCTTTCGGCCACCTGCTCACTTACGAGTTGTCGCGCTATCGCTATTTCCATCAGACATCGGGCACTACGGGCAGGCCGCTCAAATGGCTCGATACCGAGGAGAGTTGGGATTGCTGGGCGCGATGCTGGGGCCAGGTCTATCGCGGGGCGGGCGTATCGGAAGACGATATAGTCTTTTGCGCGTTTTCATTCGGCCCTTACATAAGCCACTGGGTTGCCATCACCGGAGCCTGGCATATAGGAGCTATGTGCGTTTCGGGCGGCGGCATGAATTCCGAACAGCGCCTGCACGCTTTGCTCGACAATCGCTGCACTGTGCTCGTATGCACTCCCACTTATGCTCTGCACCTGGCCGAAGTCGCAGACCATCAAGGCATAGACCTGCGCTCATCTGCCGTTCGCATATCGATTCATGCGGGCGAGCCGGGCGCGAGCGTGCCCAACGTCAAGCGCCGCATAGAAGAGAGTTGGGGCTCGAAATGTTTCGATCACGCGGGCGCTACAGAAGTCGGCGCTTGGGCTTACGATTGCGAAGTCCCAGACGGCGCGATACATCTCAACGAACTTGAGTTCATCTTCGAGGTCATAGACCCGGCGAGCGGAGAGCCGGTCGAGGAAGGCGAGCGCGGCGAGCTCGTCGTTACGAATCTCAGTCGCCCCGGAATGCCTGTGCTGCGTTACCGCACGGGCGACCTCGTGGAGATGACTGCTGAGGCGTGCGATTGCGGACGAGGGCTTGCGCGCATAAAGGGGGGCGTACACGGACGGGCAGACGATATGATGATCGTGCGCGGAGTCAATCTCTATCCGAGCGCGATGGATAATATAATCCGCAGCCTGCCGCACATAGTCGAGTACGAAGTCGAGGTCCGACGGGTCGCGGGCCTTGACGACCTGTTGATAAAGATCGAAACCGGCGGCCCGTCTTTCGAGGAAACGCATCGAGCGATACTGGAAGCCTTTCGCGCGCAACTGAACATTCGCGTGAGCGTAGAGCAAGCGCCCGACGGGAGCCTCCCGCGATATGAATTCAAAGCGCGCCGCTACAAGCGCGTGGCTGAAGATGAATGATGATTTGACAGATAGGGTTCGTTTTCGAGACGACCGTATAGAATTTTGCGACTACCCCTATCCCCCCGCTTCGGTCTACCCGAACGGCGTGATCGGTTTCGAGTCGATCAAAGAAGCAGACCCCGATGCGGCCCCGCCTGAGATACGCACCGCGCGCGGAGAGGTACTCTTCGTCCCGGCGGCGCTGAAAGAAAGTTTGCGCGAAACGGCTGCCCTGAATTCAATCCCCTGTGTGAGCAGGATCGATGTGTGGGATTTGATCCTCGAACCATTCGTCGACACGGAGTTCGACCGAGAACATCAGGAACGCACTCTCAGCACTCTTGAAGCGAACGGCATCAGCCAGCAAGAGTGCATGGGGATTCGAGCTTCGGTTGCAGGGGCGATGCATGCATACAATATCGAGTCAGGGTTATGGGACTGGTGCCACCTGGGTCTGTCGGATGTGCTCGACGCGCTTCAGGGAAAACTTTCAGGAGATAAGTATCGCTTGCCGCCTGCGGACTTCGAAGCGTTTTATTGGCGAGCGATGGAGTTGGCCCACAAGGGAGCGGTTGTAGAAAGGCAAAAGTAAAAAGTAAGTAAGCGTTCACCGGCTCATTTAGTAGAGGGGCCGAATC
>JAKEHD010000013.1 GCA_022615215.1 Blastocatellia bacterium | reverse complement strand
CTCCAAATATGTTCTGCATTTGCGGAAAAACTTTCATTTTATCCCGCGCGCAGTATAAATTCTTCGGCTATCTGTGTTATCTGTGGTTGAATACCTTGCCCTGACGGCTGATAGCTGACGGCTGATTCAGCACGAGCGATAAATGAACAACCCGATGAGCAGGATGAGCACAACGAGCGCGCCTATCTGTTGCGAACGAGAGAAACTCATTTCGCCGCGTGATTCGTGATGTAGTTGATGAGGGTGCGAATGGCGACGCCCGTGGGGCCTTTGGCCATGTAAGGCTTGCGCTCGCTTTCCCAGGCGGTGCCCGCTATGTCGAGGTGTACCCAGGGCGTATCTTCGGCGAACTCGCGCAGGAAGCAGGACGCCGTTATCGTGCCCCCGTAGCGTCCGGCTGAGTTCTTTATGTCGGCTATGTCGCTCTTGATCATATCGCGGTACTCGTCGTCCATGGGCAATTGCCAGAGCCGCTCGCCTACCTCCCGCCCCGCTTCGCGTATCTCGTCTATGAATGCCTGATCGTTGCCGAGTATCGCTACATTGACCGAACCGAGCGCGACGGCGCATGCGCCCGTGAGCGTCGCAAGATCGATTATCCTCGTCGCGCCGAGCTTGCGGGCATAGCCTATCGCATCTGCGAGTATCAAACGGCCCTCGGCGTCCGTGTTTATAACCTCTATGGTCTTGCCCGTCATGGCGCGCAGGACATCGCCCGGTTTGTATGCGCGGCCGGAGGGCATGTTCTCGGTCGCCGGCATCAGGCCTATCACGTTGACTCGCGGTTTGAGTTGAGCGATTGCGCGCATAGCGGCAAGCGTTGCCGCCGCGCCCGACATATCGTACTTCATCTTCTCCATGCCCTCGGCGGGTTTTATAGAGATTCCGCCCGAATCGAATGTTACGCCCTTTCCGACTATGGCTATCACGTCGGCATCGTTGCCCATAGGCTCTGTCCCATCAGGCTCGTATCTGAGCACTATCAGGCGGGCAGGCTCGTCCGACCCGCGCGCTACTCCGAGCAGAGCGCCCATGCCGAGTTCTTTCATGCGGGCTTCGTCGAGTATGTCTATATCGAGACCGAATCGGGAGGCGTTCTCTTTTGCGCGCTCGGCAAGCTCCGAAGGCGTGAGCGTGGAACTCGGTTCTGCGGAAAGCTCGCGCGCAAGGTTGACCGCTTCGCCGATGATGCGTCCGCGCTCGACCCCGCTTTCGAGTTCGCCATAAAGATTTCTTTCTTGGCCCGTGTCTTCGGCGGCCGAGACGAGTATGAGTTCGTCTATGCGGCGCTCTTCCTTGTTTTCGGTCTTGTAGATATCAGGCTCGAAGAGTCCGAGCAATGCGCCTTCGGTTGCGGCCTGCGCGCTGCGTCCGAGGTCGAGTTGCGAGCGGCGAAGTATCGCCATCGAGCGAGCGCCCTTGCCGCGAAGAAACCTTGCGGCCGAGCCTGTAACCTTGCGAATAGTGTTGAAGGAAAAGTCTTCGCGCTTGCCCGCTCCCACGAGCAGCAGGCGGCGCGAACGTATCTGGCCGGGGCGGTATACATAAACCATATCGCCCTGTTTGCCGCGCATCTCATCGCTTCCGAGCAATTCGCTCAGTATCCCGCCCGTGCGTTCTTCCAACTCTTTCAAGGCGCTGTCGTCCAGACCCTCGCCCTCGTAAATGGTGACGACCAGCGCATCGGCTTCGACATCATAAAACTTCTGCGACTCCGCTCTAACTTCCATCTCTTCTCCCTTCGCCTTTGCAGATTGAGGGCACGACACGGGTATTTCAATCCGCTGCTAGCGGCTTCTTTCTTTCATCATCGCGCGCGCTTCGCGGTCGGCTTCGCGGCGGCGTTCGGTCTCGCGCTTGTCATAGAGTTTTTTGCCCTTGCCGACCGCAAGCTCGATTTTGACGCGGCCGTTCTTGAAATACATCTTAGTGGGAACGAGCGTGAGGCCCTTCTCCTGCGCACGACTTGCGAGTCGGTCGATTTCAGATCGGTGCAGGAGCAATTTTCTTGTGCGCGTGGGGTCGTGGTTCTCCCGATTGCCGTGGCTGTAGGGGCTTATATGCGCATTCACGAGCCAGGCTTCGCCCTCACGTACAGAGGCGTAGCTGTCCTTCAGGTTGCAGCGCCCTTCGCGAATGGATTTCACTTCTGTGCCCGTGAGCGCGACGCCGCATTCGTAGGTTTCGAGTATATGATAATTGTAGTAGGCTTCCCGGTTAGTAGCAGCCACTTTTTCGCCAGCCATAATAAACAGGAGCATAAGCGCGAATAATTATTCCTGCCGCGCCGCAAACGAGCATTTCGCCCGCGCTCCGTCAGGTAGGAAATATATCCGATGGCCTCAGTGGGGCGCAATGCCTTCTGGTCAGTGGTCGGGGATGAAAGGGAGCAAGGGAGCGATTCGGAAAGGATGAAGGCGGAAGGATGAAGGATGAAAGTAGTTGTGAAAGGGTCGATTCATCCCTCATCCTTCATCCCTCATCCTTCTAAACACCCCTGCACCCCTGCTCCGCTTCTGTGTGCCGATTCAGTAGTGTAGAATTGTTTATTCAGACGACCGGCGAGGATTTGCAGAGATCGCCGATCAATAAAGGATCGTCGCATGGGGCGGTTATGAGCATAAATGAGAGATACTCGCGGCAAGTCTTATTCGAGGGGATAGGCGAAACCGGTCAAGCGAAACTTGCTGCCTCGCAGGTGGTGATAATCGGCTGCGGCGCGCTCGGCGCTGTTCACACGGAGACAATGGCTCGCGCAGGCGTAGGCCGCCTCCGTCTCGTGGACAGGGATTTCGTCGAAGAGTCGAACCTCCAGCGCCAGATCATGTTCGAAGAAAGCGATGCCCGCGACCGACTGCCTAAAGCGGTGGCCGCCGCCCGACGCATCTCTCGCGTCAACTCCGATACTGGCGTCGAGCCGATAGTGACCGATGTCGACTTCGATAACATCGAAGAGATCATCTCGGGTGCCGATGTGGTGATAGACGGGACGGACAACTTCGAGACGCGCTTCCTCATAAACGACGCCTGCGTCAAGGCGGGCGTGCCCTGGATTTACGGCGCGGCGGTCGGGTCTTATGGCCTGACGATGACCGTAGTGCCGGGCCGGTCGCCCTGCCTGCGCTGCGTGCTCGCGGATTTGCCCTCACCGGGTTCGGGACCGACCTGCGACACGGCGGGCGTGATAATGCCCATCATCTCCATCATCGGCTCCATTCAATCGGCGGAAGCGATCAAGCTGCTCACGGGGCAGGAGGACAAACTCCATCGCTCTCTCATTCGGGTAGACGTGTGGGATTTTGAGTTGAGTCGGATCGATCTCTCGAATTTTTCTGACCGTGAAGAGTGCCCGGTTTGCGGGCGGCGCGAGTTCGAGTTCCTGCGCGGCAGCGCGCGGCAGGTGACTACGACGCTTTGCGGGCGAAACGCCGTGCAGATCGCAAATAAAGGCAGGGCCGACCTGGACTTCACGGCCCTTGCCGACCGTTTGAGGCCGCTCGGCGAGGTCGCGTTCAACGATTTTCTGTTACGCTTTCGCGTAGACCATTACGACATAACGGTCTTTCGTGACGCCCGCAGCATAATACGGGGGACCGGCGACCCGTCCGTCGCGCGAGGTCTTTATGCGCGATATATAGGGGCGTGATGCGTGATGCGGGGTTGAATGTTTTTTGACAAGTTAAGACGTGATGCGTGATGCGTGATGCGGGGCCGAATGGTTTTTGACAAGTCGATTGCAAATCCGAGGCAGCGATTTCAGACAGTTGGCTTTTGACAAGCTGAGTGCAAATTTCACGCATCACGCATCACGTATCATTACATTGATTATGCAGGCAAAGTTGAACATCTTAACGATTGCGGCGGGCGAAGTCTTCGAAGGCGACTTCATGGGCGAAGGCGAGATATTTGTCCGGCGCGAGGGGCACAGCCGCATCCGCCATATCTTCACCTTGAACGGGCGTGTGATCGGGCAACTCAGGTGGCGAGGTCTGCGCCGCGCTGTATATGAGACCGAGGGCATCAGGTTCGATATAAACATCAAGAAGCTCGATAAATGCATTTCGATCACTTCCGAAGACGGGAGCGAATCTTTTCTGGTCGAACGCTCGCGGGCCAATCCCCATAGAGCGGGAATGCGGGTGAAGATGGCCGAAGGGGACGACTTTCGACTTCTAAGGTCGTGCGGCAGCCGCTTCAAATCCGAAGTCTCGTTCAGTGTCAACAAGCCCTTCTATGCCTCGACGCTGCTGGTCTTTCATTTCAACACGAGGCAACGCTCGCAAACGACCGTGCGCATCAATGTGGAGCCGGCCATGAAATGGGAGGCGCGATTCACACACCGTTTGCTTGCGCTCGTCGTCTGCCGGATAATTCTGGAACGCAGGCATTCAGGCTCCCCTCCCGTAAGGATCAAAGAGAGCATGCATTGTTCCCCCGGCGACGGGCGTTCGCGTTCGGGGGCAAGTCGCGTGAAGAGATGAAATTTTCTCTCCTCCTGTCACTCTTGAATGTGCGCGGACGCGCGGGTTTGTGGTAAGCTGTGGGCTGGCAAGCGTGAGGCCGAATCTGATATTTTGACGCCTATTGAAACATTATGATATTTCAACTCCCGCGTCGCCTTATTCCGACGCGGGATGAAAGAGCGGATAATCAGGCAATCACTTTTCCGTTACTGAGGAGATTTATGAGACGCAAAGGGAAAAACACGAATCGAGGCAGCCGCGCTCCTCTGATTATAGCTCTCGTGCTGGGGCTTGCGGTCCTGGCAGGAGGGTTCGCCATCATGTCGGGCGGAAGCATCGGAAGCGGCGGCGGGAGCACTATAACCATATCATCCGCACCTGTATCGACTGGCAGCGTCCAGAAGGGCCTCGAAGAGTTTCGGGGCAAAGTCGTCGTGCTCGACTTCTGGGCCACATGGTGCGGTCCTTGCCGGTCCGAGATACCGGGGCTTATCGCGCTTCAGGAAAAATACCGCGACCAGGGAGTCGAGATAATCGGCGTCTCGATAGACCCCATAGCGCCGCGCGGTGGCGGAGCCGCGGCTGTCGAGCCTTTCATGAAGAGGTTCGGCATCAATTACACGATATGGATGGCCAACGACGTGAATGCGCTGGCCGGTTATGACGTGAGCCAGGGCATTCCCACGAAATACGTGCTCGACCGCAACGGCAAAATCGACAAAAAATACGTGGGCGCGCGGTCCCCGTCGGTGATCGAGGGAGATATCAAACGTTTGCTTTGAAGGCCGGTCGAGGAATCTGTTCTTAAATTCTCTGAAAAAAAATGAGGGCGAGCCGTTGCACATCGGCTTGCCCTCCACCATTCCGCTCTTACTTGGAGAAGAGATGGCAGTGCTTTGCTGCCGGAATGATTTTATCAAATTCGGCCCGCTTCGCGCCACTTTTTTATGCCGGGCAAAAAGAAACGGCCTGCGCTCGCAGGAGCTTTTAGCAAACGCGCGGGCCGATGAAAAAGATGGCTGACATCGCCTGGGGTTATCTGCTAAACTTGGCGGGTCACAAACAGCCTCGGTTTTTGGAGAATTGAAATTATGAAGATTGTGAAGACTATCGGCGCGATTGCGCTTCTGCTCTCGCTCGCAACCCTGTCGGCAGCGCAACGGAACGGAAACGGGAAGACCGGCGGCCCCGCGCCCAAGCTCGTTATAGAATCGCTTACACACGACTTCGGCGATACGGAAGCCGGCACGCCTCTCACTTATTCATTCAAGATAAAGAATGAAGGCACGGCGGACCTGCTGATTCAAGCCGTGCAACCTGGGTGAGGATGCACGGCGAGCGACTTCGATAGAGTCGTGCCTCCTGGTAAGGAGGGAAAGATCACCCTGGCAATTCAACAGACCAAGGGGTATTGGGGCGAAGTGGCCAAGTCCGCCGCAGTGGTAACTAATGATCCGGCAAGCCCGCGCTTCAATTTGATACTCCGAGCTTATTTCAAAGGAGAGCGCCCGACGCCGCCCGCGCCCGTGCGTCGGCCCGCCAACGCGCCCGCAGCAGAGGTCAAGCCTCCCGGACCTTTCACCGTATCGCCCAATGATCGTTGGGTGACGGCTGCGGTCAGGGGCAGCTCCACCATGACGAAGATGTATCTGCGCGCTCGCGAAGACGGTCCCGTCCGCATCAAAAAAGCGATTGTCGCGGGAAATGAATTCACAGCCGAAGTCCTGACCATAGAAGAGGGCAAGCGGTACGAATTGACTATATCCACGAATCCCGCGCTCAAGCCCGGCACTTACTTACAGACCCTTCGCCTCGTGACCGACGACGGCAAGGTGCCTGAGATGGAGATACCGCTTGAGTTGAAAGTCATCCCTCAGGTATTCATCTCGCCGAACGCGATACTCCTGCCCAAGATGCCGATTGCGGGCGAAGCGAACGTCGGCAACCTGCCG
>JAKEHD010000112.1 GCA_022615215.1 Blastocatellia bacterium | reverse complement strand
GGTAAAGCATTCGTAGAAACAATTTCGAGTCGCGCCGGCCAAACCCGTCAGCAATACTAAAACGATGGCCCGGGCAACGCGCCGATTGACGCGGCTTTGTCCGGCGCGACTCGAAATTGTTTCTACGAATGCTTTACCTTTCATCAGCGTTCCCTCTACCGAATGCGAGTCATAACCGAAATCAACCGTCGCTCGCGCGACGAGATTATTTATCCGGCTGCCCTCACCGTGCCTTGAAAGACACGGCTAAATTCAAGCTGCCGCTACGCGGCGCATTCACTGCTCTGGTATCTCCCATAATCGCACGGTGCCGTCCTCGCTGCCCGAAGCAAGCAAGCGACCGTCCGCGCCGAATGAAAGCGTGTCTACAGACCTCGTGTGGCCTTCGAGAGTCTTTATCAATTGGCCGTCGCTCGTGCTCCACACTCTTATGAGTCCATCGTTGAAACTCGCTGCTACGATCTTGCCATCTTCGCTGAAAGCCACGCTCCACACAGGCTGGCCGAAACTGCCGAGCGATCTGATCATTCGCCCGTTATCGACTCTCCACAATTGCACCTCTCCATCCCGACTGCCGAGAGCGAGCATCCATGCGTAACGTGTGAACGCGCCGCAACTCACAGCAGGAACGTCTCCTTCAAGCAGCCTCACCAAATCATCCTGCTCGATTGACCACAGCTTGAACGCGCCATCGGGATTGTAAAACCCTGCGAGTTGCATATCGGGGCTGACCGTGACGATGAGATAACCTTCCTCCGGGGTCTCTATGGTCTTCAAAGGCGAACCATCGCTTACACGCCAAAACTTTATTTTCTTCTCACCGCCTGCCGAGTAAAGCGTTTGCCCGTCGGGGCTGAATCCGACGCTGAAGACGTAATCGGAATGCGCTTCGAAGGCGCTGATCGGCTTGCCGTCGCTTGCGCGCCAAACGCGGACCTTGCCGTCTTCGCTGCCCGAAGCCACCAGTTGTCCGTCGCGGCTTACGGCCACGCTCCGGCCTCTGTGCGAAGGATCGCCCAACGGCCTCTCTCCTTCGGGCAGCCATAATCGCACCGCACCATCTCTGCTCACCGAAGCCAGGAGACGGCCATTATCGCTCAATGAAACCCTGTAGACCGCGCCCGATGTCCTGAACACTCCCGGCTTCAACCTCGCAGGCTCTTTCGACTCTTCGCCGGAGCCTGATGGTTGTGTGCCTTTGTCTTTGAAAATCACAAACAGGCTGACCAGGACCATCCCTATTGCGACGAGTCCGATGCCGCCGATGATCAGCCATTTTTTATTCGCACCGCGCCCCGGTCGGGCAGGCGCGATTGCTTCCGGGGCTGCCTGTTTTTGTCGAACTGACTCCCGCTCCTGCGCTCTCTGTTCTTCACGCTGTCTTCTCTCCGCTTCTTCTCTTACTTTGCGTTGTTGCTCTTCTTGCGCTCTTCTTCTCTCAATCTCTTCTCTTGCTTTGCGCGCTTCTTCCCGGCGCTTGCTTTCGGCAAGAACGATTTCTGCTTCCGCCTGTTTTCTTGCCTCTTCTTCTCGCGCCTGACTACCGGCAGTTGAACGCTTTGCGGCTCGCAGCATCTCAAGCATCTCGCGGGCGGATTGGATGCGATTGTTGCGGTGTTGCTCCATCGCTTTTGCGAGCACGTTCGATATGGCGCGAGGCATTTTCGGGTTTGCTTCGTATGCGGGAAGAAGCGGGTCCGCCTCGTCGCCCAGATAAGCGTCCGCCCGCGTAGCAGCATCCGTCGGAGGCAGGCCCGTCAGCAGGTGATAAAGCGTCGCGCCGAGCGCATAGAGGTCCGAGCGCGGGTCCGTGCCCACTCCGCGTATCTGCTCGATGGGCGCATAGTTCGGCGTGTAGCCGTGTATGCTGCCGGTCGTCGTCACCCGCGTCATGTAAATGGGTTTGCCTTTGGCCAGTCCGAAATCGAGCAGGATGATCTGATTGCGCTCGGCAAGCTTCAAATTCTGAGGCTTGATGTCGCGGTGAATGACAGGCTCAGGCCGCGTGTGGAGATAGTCGAGCACGTCGAGCAATTGCTCGGCCCACCTTATCACTTCATCAACTTCGAAGGGTTTTGCTTCGCCTGCGGGCGCAATATTGTGTTTGCGCTTTTCGAGGATCGTTTCGAGATTATCACCGGCGATGTACTCCATCACCAGAAACTGTCCCGTGCCGTCGAGAATGAAATGATCCTTGACCTGAGGCAAGGCCGGATGCCTGAGTCCCGCAAGGAGTCGCGCTTCTCTCTTGAAAGCTTCTATCAATCTCGTGTCATCGAGAATGTTCTGCTTTACGGCGACCGATATGCCGAGGTTTTCATCCCTCGCCAGATAAACCATTCCCATCCCGCCATGACCTATCTGGCTGTGGATGCGATACCGGCTTTGCAATAATGTGTCAGGCTCAAGCATAGGAAGCCCTCAGCACGTAAGGCTTTCTCGAAGTGCGGAGATAATATATCAAAACAGAGACCCGAACAAGGCAGCGTTTCGAGCATCGCAAGCGAAATTACAGGCAAGGTTTTTCACGACCATTTGGGCCAGCGCCGATAATGTAGTAGCATTTGTTGAGTCGATTTTGTAACGGCTTGAGCGGAGACAGAGATGATATGAACCCGAAGAAATTCACAATCATCACTCTGATTGCGACATCAGGATTAGTGGCGTTGATCGCGCTTACGGCCACGAGCCGTGCCAGTTCGAACGGTCAAAAGGAAGTCACATTCACAAGGGATGTGGTCCCGATATTTTATAAGAATTGCGCCGCGTGCCACAGGCCCGATGACCTCGCGCCCTTCTCCGTCCTGACCTACGAAGACGCACGTCCCTGGGCGCGCTCCATCAAAGAGAAGGTCGTCTCGCGCGAGATGCCTCCCTGGCATGCTGACCCGCGTTACGGCGATTTCATAAATGATGCGCGACTGAGCCGGAGAGATATCGACACCGTAGCCGCATGGGTAGACCAGGGAGCGAAAGAAGGCGACCCGCGCGACCTGCCGCCTCTGCCCGATTACGCCGCAGGCTGGAACATCGGCAAGCCTGATCAGATACTCTCTATGACGCGGGAGTATGTAATAGAACCGGATGCCCCGGACAATTATGTCTATTTCACCCTACCCGTCAGGTTCAGCGAAGATAAATGGATTCAGGCCGCCGAGATTCGTCCGGGCAACAAGAGAGTCGTCCATCACGCCATCGCGCATATCCTGACGCCTCGCGCGCGGGCGAGGGCCGGTGAAGACATAGACGAGACCGACGGTGAACCCGATAGCGGCTCGTCTATATTCTATAAATCAAGATCGCTCTCCCGCGTCCTTACGTTTGCGCCCGTCATCGACGACGGCGCGAGTGCTCCAAACGGCGGCTCGGCTTTCAAGCGCCGCTCAGGCCACGAAGACGCCGACGGGTTCTCAATCCTTCTGACATCGTTCGCCCCCGGCAAAGCTCCTGACATCTATGCTGAAGGCACGGCGAAGAAGATTCCCGCAGGCTCTGTGATCGTACTACAGATTCATTATTCGAGTTTTCGCGGGGCGCTCGAAAAACCTGAACGAGACCGCACGAGCCTGGGTCTCATCTTCGCAAAAGAGCCTCCCCGAAAGCGTGTCGTGTCGCTCACGATACCGAACCATTACTTCAAGATTCCGGCCGGTTCTGCAAATCACCGGGTAAGCGCATCTTATACCTTCGATCAGGATGCGGAGTTGATAAATTACATGCCGCACATGCACCTGCGCGGCAAAGACATGAAGTATGAAGCTCTCTACCCTGACGACAGACGCGAAACTCTGCTATGGGTGCCGCGCTTCAACTTCAACTGGCAGACGCTCTACAGGCTGAGGGAGCCTGTAGCAATTCCAAAAGGGACCAAGATCATCGTGACGGCACATTTCGACAATTCGTCAAAGAACAAGTACAACCCTGACCCGACGAGGGACGTTCGCTGGGGCGACCCGACTTATGATGAGATGATGATCGGATGGATGGATTACGCCCTGCCTGAATCGAGCAAGTAGGATGTAAGGACAAGGACCGATCATAAGTAATTTTCTCAATCTCTCCGGCGCAGTTGCGCCGGACGCCGCTGCTATTCGAGAGAACGATAAATGCATCGCATTATAAAGACGACGGCCATCAGATACATAATCATTTCGATCTTCTCGACGGCCATGTTCGCGCCCTTATGCTCGGCCATGCAAAAGGCTGCAAATACACAGCCCTCGGCTTCCAACTCCATATTCGAGGATGTCACAGACCGCGCGGGGCTTGACTTCCAACATTACAACGGCATGATGGGGCGGTTTCATTTGCCGGAAATCACAGGCTCAGGCGCGGCGCTCTTTGATTTCGATAACGACGGCGACCTCGACGTTTTCCTCGTTCAGGGGTCTGCGCTTGAGCCGAACAGCAAACCCGACAAGACTCTATTTCCCTGGCGCGGACAGGGACCGCCCGTAAGCAGGCTTTATCGAAACGATCTGACAAAAGAAAAAGATGGCAGCATAAAACTGAAATTCACAGACGTGACTGCCAAGAGCGGAATTCTCGCGGACGGCTACGGGATGGGCGTGGCCGCAGGCGATATAAACAATGACGGATGGGCGGACCTATACGTCTCGAACCTCGGATCGAACCGGATGTTTCTAAATAACGGCGACGGCACTTTCGCGGATGTCACGAAGAAGACGGGCACAGACGATCAGCGATGGAGCACGAGCGCGGCCTTCTTCGATTATGACAGGGACGGATGGCTCGACCTCTTCGTCGCAAACTACGTGAATTTTTCGGCAGCAAACAGTCCCACCTGCTATGCCACAAGCAGCGCGAAAGACTACTGCGGGCCGAAGGCTTTTCGACCCCTTCCCGACCGCCTCTTTCATAACAAGGGCGACGGCACATTCGAAGATGTTTCCGTCGCGTCCGGGACCATAAAAGAATTCGGGGCCGGGCTAGGCGTTGTGACCGACGACTTCAACGGAGACGGCTGGACGGACATTTATGTTGCAAACGACGGAGACCCGAATCAACTCTGGATCAATCAGAAGAACGGAACTTTTAAAAACGAAGCCTTGCTTGGCGGAGCGGCGGTCAATCGAGACGGACAGGCGGAAGCAGGGATGGGAGTCGATTCGGGCGACTTCAACGGCGACGGCCGCCCGGATATATTCCTCACTCATTTGATGGAAGAGACAAACACGCTTTACGCAAACCTCGGCGATGGGATATTCGAAGACCGAACTATCGAAGCGGGACTCGGCCTGCAAACGCGGCGCTACACGGGATTCGGTACTTTGTGGTTCGATTACGATAACGACGGCCGTCTCGATCTGCTATCGGCCAATGGCGCTGTTCGCACGCTCGAAGAGCTTGCCCGCAAGGGAGACCGTTATCCTATGGGTCAGCCGAATCAGTTGTTTCATAATAATGGAAAAGGAAGCTTCACCGAAGTATCGGCCGAGGCCGGGCCGTCTTTTCAATTACTCGAAGTGAGCCGGGGCGCGGCCTTCGGCGATATAGATAATGATGGCGACACGGATGTGTTGATCTCGAACAACAACGGCCGGGCGCGGCTCCTGCTAAATCAGACCGGCAATCGGAATCGCTGGTTGGGCTTGCGGCTGGTTGGTTCAAAATATAATAGAGACATGCTGGGCGCTCGCGTGGAGATCGTCATAGAAAAAAATAATGTCCAGTTGCGGCGAGCGCGAACAGACGGCGGTTATTGTTCTTCGCAGGATCCAAGAGTACACGTCGGGCTTGGCGGTTCTGAGCGAGTGGAAGCGGTGCGTGTGCGCTGGCCATCGGGCGAGGTCGAAGAGTGGAAGAGCCCGCCCGTCGGACGATATATCACGCTCAAGCAAGGCGCATCGCCTGAGATGAAATGAAACCTGAGCGTAAATCATGATGACGGCAAACCTCTATGTCGCGTAGCGACAATATGACTTTAGCCGTGTCTTTTAAGGCACGGACAAGAGATGCAAAGGTACTGCGCGTCGCGTCAGCGACGGATGACAAAGTTGTCAAATTCAATCGTCGGTGACGCGACGAGACATTTGATGGCGACTTTCCCCGGCTTTGAAAAGCCGTGCTTGATTCATCGCGCCGCTTGAGGAAAAAAGTCTTCCTTTACGCGAACCGCTTTTGCGCGCGATTCATGCAAGAGAAAGGTCTTGAAGCATCATGACTACTAAGGTCTTTCAACAAATCATTCTCTGCCTGGTCATGGCCGGGGCGTTTGCCGTGCGCGCTGAATCGAGGTCACAGACGGATTCGAGGGGCAGCCTTCTGCCGCCGCCTAAAGAGGGGCTTGTGGCGGTGCGAGGCCCGGACCTTGAGAAACTGGAACCGGCCGTCGGCGAGCAATTGCAGTCGCTTGAGAAATCGCTCGCCGCTCTCTTGAAAGATCATTCGACAGATGACGCCAAACTGAGCGAATCCTACGGCCTTATGGGACAGGTCTATCACGCATACTCGCTCGCGTCGCCCGCCGAACAGTGTTATCTGAACGCGCACCGACTGGCACCGGGTGATTTTCGATGGGCTTACCTTCTGGGAAATATCTGTCAGAAGGAAGGCCGCGCGGAAGAGGCTTTGAACTATTACAAACTCGCACGCAAGCTGCGCCCCGATTATCTGGCCGTGCCGGTCAATGTGGGAAATATTTATCTCGCGCGAAACCGTCTGGAAGAAGCTCGCGCGAGTTTTCAGGAGGCGCTCTCGCTCGATGCGAAATGCGCCGCCGCTCAATACGGTTTGGGCCAGGCGGCATTGTCCGCTCGAAATTACGCGCAGGCAGTCGAGCATTTGAATCAAGCCCTCGCTCAGGTTCCCGACGCCAATCGCATACACTACGCGCTGGCGATGGCATATCGCGGATCAGGAGAAATAGAGAAAGCGAAAGCGCATCTCGCAAAACAGGGACTGGTCGGGGTCCGCGTTCCCGACCCTCTGGTCGACGGTCTACAAGAACTGATAAAAGGAGAGCGTGTCCATCTGCTTCGCGGTCGTCTGGCCTTCGGCGCTCAGAGGTTTTCAGAAGCCGCCGATGAATTTCGCAAAGCCGTCGCCGCCAAACCCGACAGCATTCCGGCGCGCGTCAATCTCGGCTCGTCCTTAGCTCAGTTGGGAGACCTCGACGGAGCCATCGAACAATACAATGAAGCCATCAAGCTCGACCCTCAGAACGCGGCTTCGCATTACAACCTGGGCTTTCTGCTCGCAAAGCGAAACGAGCACGACCGGGCGATCTTTCACTTGCAAACCTTGCTCCGATTGAACGCGCAGGATTCGCAGGCGCGCTTCCTGTTAGGGCAGGAGTTGCTCGCGGCAGGTCGCACGGAAGACGCGCTTGCAGAG
>JAKEHD010000660.1 GCA_022615215.1 Blastocatellia bacterium | reverse complement strand
GTAAAGAGATTTCCTGCGTCAACGAAGAGGGTCGGAACCTCGCCGTTCGATAGAAATTTGAAAGCTTTGATATAGCTGGCACGCCGTGCCAGTCCACCCATGGGGTTGCTCGGTCAGCCACAGGTTTCGAGGCTGCCGTGAATATCAGCGCCATAGAAGACTGCGAATGCGTAACCGTCGTCTGTGCTGAGGCGCTGTTTGAATTTCGGATCGTTCGGGTCGAAGCTGAGGCTTTCAACCCGGTCTTCTTCATCAGCGCCGGACCTGGAGCAGCCGTAATTGATCGCTGTGAGAGTTGCCACGAATGCAATGATTACCATTAATGAGATTTTTTTGCGCATTTTAGACCTCCGATTCATGAAAATCGCCTCCGGGTTCGGGGCTCTTTGATATTATTACAAATACCTTTGGATAAACGATGCTCACGGTTCAGGCAAATATTCAGTTCTCTGAAAGAATCACTTTTTCTCGCGGCCTTCAAGAAGTTCCGCCATAACGCTCAGATCCGCCGTAGGAAGTTTGCAAGCATAGTTTTCGCAAATGTAGACGGTCGCTTTGCCCTCGATCATGCTTATCGATTTGATGAAGGGAATATAGTGGCTGAGGAATTGCTGCCCGTCGCCTCCATCTGCCAGCAAGATGATCTTGTTGGGAGTATATCTTTTATGCACTTCGCGGAGCATATTTCGAGTGTCTTCTTTTTGAGGATTGCCGGCTATTATGATCTGTTTCGGTTTGTCGAGGTGAAAATCGAGCGCCACTAACATCTGCGGCAGCGCTTGAGGAACCTCCTTCAAGCGACCGGAGAGCAGAGCGAGCGTCCGGTCGGCCATTGCTCGCCACTGTTTATTGTCGGTCATTTGCGCAAGGCGCAGGAGATTCCATACAGCGATGGAATTGCCTGCCGGTTCGGCGGCGTCATAGTCTTCCTTGGTTCTGAATAGCAGCGAATCGTCTTTACCTGATGTGTCGAAAAAGCCTCCGCTCTTCTCGTCGTAAAAAAGCGAGTTCTGCCTGTCAGTCAGCTCGATCGCTTGTTTGAGCCAGCGTTTATCGAGAGCCGCTTCGTAGAGATCGAGCAGGCCCATGGTGAAGAACGCATAATCTTCCAGGTTGGCCTCATAACGCGCCTCGCCCGCTCGATACCGGCGAAGCAACTGCTTCGCTTTGGCGTCGTAGAGCCTACCCAGAATGAAATCAGCGCCCGCTCCGGCCGCCTGCAAGTAGGCGGGGTCTTCGAGCACTTGATAGGCGCGAGCCAGCGCCGAGATCATCAACCCGTTCCAGGAAACCAGGATTTTATCATCCAGATGAGGGCGCGGCCTCTTTGCTCGCTCGGCAAAAAGCTTCGCGCGCGATTCGGCCAGAAGTTTTTTTATCGCTTCAGGAGGTTTTTTGAGATATTTCGCCGCTTCATCTACCGAGTGAGCGGTATAGAGGATATTTTTGCCTACGAATACCTGATGCGGGTCTGCGAGCGCATTCCCCCCGGCCTGCACGCCATAAACGTAATTGAAAACCGCCGCTCGCTCTTTGCCCAGCGCCCTGCTTGTCTCATCTCTGGTCCATACGTAAAAGGCTCCTTCCTCCTTCTCATCGAGCTTATTCGCATCAAGAGCGCTCTCGGCATCCTCGGCAGAGTAAAAACCACCATCCTTATATGTCATGTCGCGCAGGACGTAAGTGAGCGTGTCGCGTGCTACTGAAGCGTAAAACTCATCGTGAGTTATTTGATAGGCATCGAGATAAGATGACACGAGTTGCGCCTGATCATAGAGCATCTTTTCAAAGTGCGGAACGCGCCACTGCCCATCAACTGAGTAGCGATGAAAGCCGCCGCCGATGTGGTCATACATGCCGCTTTCGGCCATCTTTCTGAGCGTGGCGAGCGTCATCTGGAGCGCCTCCTGTTCACCGAAGCGGCTATAGTATCTGAGGAGGAAATTGAAAGTTACAGGACGGGGGAATTTCGGTCCCTGCCCGAAACCCGCATACTGTCTGTCGTAACTACGCCGGAACTGCTCGAAGCCTTTCGCCAGGATCGATTTCTCAAGCTCGACAATGGAGCGATCGGTCACGGTCTGCTGCTTGAGGTAATCGGTGATCCGCTCGCTCGACAGGCGGATATTTTCAGGCGTATTCGTCCATATCTCATTCATCCTCACGATTATATTCTGGAACGAATCCGGTGGAATGTATGTCGCGCCGTAAAACGGCTTCAGATCGGGCGTCAGAAACATCGACATCGGCCATCCGCCCCCGCCCGTCATAGCTTGCAGCGCAGACATATAGACGCGATCCACGTCGGGTCGCTCTTCGCGATCAACCTTTATGCTGACGAAATACTTGTTCATCAACCCGGCCAGTTCTTCATTTTCGAAAACCTGCCGCTCCATCACATGACACCAGTAGCAAGTGGAATAGCCAATGGATAGAAAGATCAGCTTGTTTTCTTTACGCGCTCTCGCGAAAGCCTCCTGTCCCCAGGGGTACCAGTCAACCGGGTTGTGCGCGTGCTGGAGCAGATAAGGGCTTTTCTCGTTGATCAACCGGTTTGTGCCCTCGCCCTGCTGACTCGAGGATGTAGCTTTCTGCTCATAAGACTCGGCATCGCCATTCGAAAAGAAAGCAATAGCTCCGCCTCCAATCAACACTGTGATAATGGTGCAGAGAATAAAAATGCTAACTCTATTCTTGGCCAGCTTTGCTTTCATCGTTCTTACCTCTCAGGTTTATTGATCGTGCTTCAGTAGCCCAACCGCAAGAGAGGGCTAGACAGGCAATCCTCAAGCTCTCCCTCATTGTCGGGCTACTGAAACACGGCGTTAAGACTGTGCCAATCTTACGTGGTTCGATTTAGCGACGGCCCGTTGCATAGTCAAGCAAGCCTTCCGCGATTTTGTACCTGTACAGAGCTTGCGCGTATTGAGCTTCAGCGCTACTGGCCGCAGCTTCCGCCGAAGTCAACTCGACGAACGATCCCAACTGCACCCGATAGCGCACCTGAGCGAGGCGCAGAGCTTCTCGCGCCTGGGTGATCAATTGCTCATTGGCCCTGACCGACTCGATTGCGCTCAACAACTCATTATGCGCGCGCTGCACCTGAAACCGGATATCCTGCCCGATACGTTCGCGCGCCGCTCGCGTTTGAGCCAGATTGGCCTTTGCTTCCAATATCTCATTCTCGATACGCCCGCCGGTGAAAACCGGCAAGTCCAGTCCGAAAGCCCCCAACATTAACTTGCCGGGTGATAAATCGCTGAACCGCACCCAGCCGCTGCTGAACAGCGCCATCAGTTTTGGCCAGCGGTTTTTCTGAGAACGCGCGACTATCTCTTCATCAGCTTTGATCTGCGCGTCGAAGGCCAGCAACTCGGGCCGCCGCCGCTGGCCTTCCTCCAGTAATGAATCGAGCGATGCAGGCCGGGAGAGAACTATCTTCGGCTCAACGAGCGTGTAAGAAGATTCTCCCTCAACTCCCATAGCATGGTTCAGGTCTGCAAATGCTGTGCGCAGTCGATCTCGCACTTGAACCAGATCGAGGTTGGCGTTCGCCACGCCGACTTCGGCCAGAGTCAGATCCAATTTTGATTTCAACTGAGCCTTATAGAAGGCCGTCGCCTGTCGCGCGATGAGTTGTCTGTCGCTCAGTTTCTTTTCGCTCACTTCGATCAATCTCTGCTCTTCGAGCGCAGTATAATACGCTCGCTGTACTTCGAGCGTCACAAAGGCTTTTTCCACTTCAAGCGCATGTTCCAAAGACACCGCCGCCCATTGGCTTGCTTTCACCTGGTGTGCAGTGCGCCCGAAATCGTAGAGATTTAAGAATACGGCCGACGAAGCGCCTATGTCGCGAAAGAGCGGCGAAGTCACCAGCCCCCGCAAACCGAGCGCCCCTGATGAGCCTGATAGCCCTTGCTTTGCAAATCCCGACGCGCTGATTTGAGGAAAGTAACCTGACCTTGATTGCCCTGTGCGCGCCTGCGCCGCAAGAATCGCTTCGCGCGCCTGCCGGAGGTTTGGATGTTGCGTCAGTGCCGTGCGTATCGCCTCTTCAAGCTCCAGCGTCCGCGGCGGCTGTGCGGGCTGTGTCTGTTGATCCAGCGCCTGTGTCGCAACTGATGAAGTTTCCTGCCCCGTTTGTGCCCTTGAGGTCAGGCTGGCAGATAAAACCAGGAATGCGACTGCTATGAACTTTACCGATCCTTTGACCATATTCTTCGAATCCCCCGTTTAGTCGTCGTTGAGAACCACGATCCGAATTCGACCACGGATTTCACAGATCACACAGACGGAAATCTTTATCCGTGCTTGTAGAAGGCCCTGCCTTCCACTGTGTGATCTGTGGTTGATATCCATAGAGTAATACCCTTCGTCTTCCTTGCCTGATATTAGGCTAGGAAGACGCCTGTGATAATTTCACAGGCGTGCCGTCCTTCACAGCGGTCTTGCCTGTAATGATAACAGGTTCGCTGCCGGTCAAGCCTTCGGTTATCTCGACCTGTATGCCGTCATCGGAGCCTGTTTGCACCTCGACCCGATGGGCTACACCGCTCGCCACCGTGTAAACATAAGTCTTGTCACCTTCGACTATCAGAGCCGAGGCCGGCACGGTAAGAGCGTCTTTTCGCTGCCCCAAAGACAATCTGACGCTGGCATACATTCCCGGACGAAGAAGACCATCGCGATTGGGAATATCTATCTCTGTTTTCATCGTGCGGGTCTTAGGGTCGAGCGCGCCCGCAAAGCGCGTACAGGTGCCCTCGAAATTTCTCCCCGGCAAGGCGTCGACCGTCAGCGCCACGGGGTTCCCCCTTCTGACGAGAGGAACTTCCAATTCGGCCACGTCAATGAAAACTCTCAGCCTGTCTACCCTTGCTATCGTCACAACCGGCGAAACATTCGTTTGCGACGAAGCATGTTGAATCAATGCGCCTGGGTCAACATGCCTTTTGACAACGACGCCGCTGAAAGGCGCGCGGATCTTCGTATATTCCATCAACGTGACGAGCCGGGAGCGCGCCGCTTCGGCCCTGGCCTTTTCGCTATGGGCGACTTTGATCTTGCTCTCAGCCACGTTCACAATTGCGCGGGCCACATCGAACTGAGCCTTGGCTTCATCGACTTCCTGCTGCGGCAGCACGTCCGGCTCCTGGTCGCGTATGCCTTTTAGCCGCTCGTAGGTGATCTTTTTCATTTCGACTTCGGCGCGCGCGCGTTCAAGCTCGGCCTCGGCATTGGTGATGTTGGCCTCGGCTCGCGCGACCTCGGCCTGCGCCGCGTCGAACTCATTAGCCATCTCCGGCACGTCTATCTCTGCAAGCACCTGATCCTGCTCGACACGATCACCGATGTCTACTTTGATCCACTTCAGGTAACCGGCCGTCTTGGCGTAAAGCGCGGCCTGCTCGAATGCCTCCACGCTTCCCGGCAGCACTACTTGTCTTGTGATTTCGTGTCGTTCGGGCAAAGCCACCTGTACACCTACTTCCTCAGTGGTATTCGCTTTCACTTCTGTTATGCGCGTGGAGGGGGTCGCATTTGAATCTTTGACAAAAGCCCAGACCCCTGCTGCGCTGGCTATCAATAAAACAACGGCTACTGCAAAAAACCCCTTTCGCTTGGATACGAGCACAAAAATCTCCTTTCGAGGCATCCTCACCATCCTCCTATTAGATTTGAAAGAGGTGGACAGAATATACTCTGCACGGCATGGAATGAGAATTTCGTCTAAAGTTCAGAGTACAGCCTTTAGGCTGCTGCACGCTAAAGCGT
>JAKEHD010000659.1 GCA_022615215.1 Blastocatellia bacterium | reverse complement strand
CTCTCGATGAAAAGTGTCAATTCATGCCGCGCAGAGTATAACATCATCAGAGTGATCTCTTATCAGAGTAATCTCTTCGATTCGTGCCGCAGAAATCGGCAGTTTGATTTCGAGGTTTTCCGCCTTACATGGTTGCAGATGCGCCCTAAGACCTGCCGTCCCTTCGGGGATAAGAGCCGATTATGCGGCCGTCAACAACCAGGTGCTCGAGGTCAGGGTCGGCGGCGCAGTGGTTGTTCAACTGCTGCCACACGCCTTGCTCGCACCAGCGGGCAAACCTTTTGTATATGCTGTTCCAATTGCCGTAAGCGGCCGGCAGCCGCCGCCACTGCGATCCGTTGCGCGACATCCAGAACACAGCCTGGAGAAACTTCCGGCAATCGGCTTCCTGCCCGACATAGACATTCGGGCAAGAGCGTAAGAAAGGCAGTATTTTCCGCCACTGTTTATCCGTGAGGTTGACCTTATGCATTTCGCCACCTTGACTCGAAATATCAACGGGACTTCGTGCCAAACCTTTTGCAGACAGACGTAACCTCTGACGCCCGTTCCGCAAAAAATCGCCCGGACCACGGGGCCGTTGTTTTTGCACATCCCGTTTATCTCCGGTTCAAGTGGGGGTATTTCATCTTTGCCATAAGGGCGTCGGCATACTACTCCATTGCTGCCTTAGTTTCAAGTAGGCGAGGCGTCCGGGGATTGAAAAATTGAAAATCGTAGGGCCATTCAGTTCTTCGAAAGATAGGTCGAAAAGAGAAACCACCCGATTGACACCGCATCGACACAGATAGAGAAAAAACCGAAGATCACTCTATTTCTTCTATCTCATCTCATCCGTGAATATCAGTGTTCATCTGTGGTTCTTTCCTTTCCGCCGAAAATCAAATGGCCCTATAAGCTCACTCGTCAGCCGCGCCAAAGCATAAGGTTCTCCTCGCAATGTTCCCCGAACTCGATATATAATTCATCGCCGATCGAGGGCTTCAAATGGATCGCGAGAAAGGGCAAAAATGCAAAGGCCGACCCTCAAGATGTTCGCATAGGAGATGACACAAGCAAATGAACTCGTTAGAACCTGACCCCGGAGCGGGGCCGGTCGAATCGTCAGGCCAGTCCAATTTCGTTCGGGACATCATCATCGAAGACATCAACGCGGGCAAACATGAAGGTCGGGTGCAGACCCGCTTTCCTCCCGAGCCGAACGGATACCTGCACATCGGCCATGCCAAGGCGATCTACATTGATTTCGAGCTGGCTGCGGAGTTTGGCGGCAAGTGCAATCTTCGTTTCGACGACACGAACCCGTCCAAGGAAGAGACCCAGTACGTCGATTCCATCATGGAAGACATCCGCTGGCTCGGATACGAATGGGATGGGTTGTTTTACGCCTCCGATTACTTCGGGCAGCTTTATGAATGGGCCGTCCAGCTAACAAAAGCGGGAAAAGCTTATGTGTGCGACCTCAGCGCGGATGAGATTCGCGCGTATCGAGGCACGCTGACTGAGCCGGGCAGGGAAAGCCCTTATCGGAATCGTTCCATCGAAGAGAACCTCGACCTCTTCGAACGCATGAAGAACGGAGAATTTCCCGACGGCTCGCGAACGCTGCGCGCGAAGATCGATATGGCATCACCGAACCTGAATATGAGGGATCCCGTGATGTATCGCATCCTTCATATGGAGCACCACCGAACGGGCGATCAATGGTGCATCTACCCTATGTACGATTACGCGCACGGCCAGTCGGATTCGATTGAGAAGGTGACTCACTCGATATGCACTCTCGAATTCGAGGATCATCGCCCTTTGTACAACTGGTTTATCGAAAATCTCGGCATATTCCCGTCCCGGCAGATCGAGTTCAACCGGCTCAATCTCACCTACACTCTCCTGAGCAAACGCAGGCTGCTGACCCTTGTGCGAGAAGGCCACGTAAAGGGTTGGGACGATCCACGTATGCCTACGCTTTCGGGACTCAGGCGACGCGGCTATACGCCTGAAGCCATCCGCAACCTTTGCGCGAATGCCGGTGTGTCGAAGACAAACAATATAATGCAACTGTCGCTTCTTGAATACTTCCTCCGTGAAGACCTCAACAAGTGCGCGCCGCGCGTTATGGCCGTGCTCAGGCCGTTACGTGTCGTAATCGATAACTATCCGGATGACACGGTCGAGGAGGTGGAGGCCGTAAATAACCCTGAAGATGAGAGATGTGGAACCCGAAGAGTTCCCTTCTCGAAGGTTCTCTATATCGAACAGGACGATTTTCGTGAAGACCCGCCCAGGAAGTATTACCGCCTTGCGCCGGGCCGCGAGGTCCGTCTACGCTACGGATACTTCATCACCTGCAAAGACTTTGTGAAAGACGCAGACGGCCGTGTCGTGGAGTTGCATTGCACGTATGACCCGGCGACACGGGGCGGCAACGCGCCCGATGGGCGCAAGGTCAAATCGACTATCCATTGGGTCTCAGCAGCGCACGCCGTAGATTGCGAAGTTCTCCTCTACGATAACCTCTTCACGAAAGAGAATCCGAACGAGGTTGAGGAAGGCCAGGACTTTACCGCCAATCTGAATCCGAACTCGTTGGAGATATTGAGAGGCTGCAAGGTCGAGCCGGGTTTGCAGACGGCGGCGGTCGGCGCGCTCTATCAATTCGAACGAATGGGCTACTTCTGCGTGGATAGGGATTCGACGCCGGAGAAGCTAGTCTTCAACAGGACGATCGGTCTGCGCGATACCTGGGCCAGGATCGAGCAGCGCGATAAAAGATGATTCATTGAAAAGATGCATATTCTCCATATAATGGTCTCTACTCAGCCGATCTCATTGATTGAACTGCCGGCCTGATGGTTTGACTTTCAACCAGGACGAGACAATTCTACGGCAATAATCTCGAATCTGGTCGAATCGGGAAGTGCTTATGAAGATGGGTGATTGGAAATCAACCCCGACCGGCCTTTGCGCATTACTTTCAGTCCTGCTGCTGCTTGCGTCACCAACCGAAGTCCGTTCAGAGCGATTGCCCATAAAGGTCTACACCACTGCCGACGGGCTGGGGCATCACTTTGTCAATCGCATCTTTCCAGACTCGCGAGGATTCCTGTGGTTCTGTACACAGGAGGGGCTGAGTCGGTTCGACGGCCGCGAAATCATCACCTATGGTGTTGAGCAGGGGCTGCCTCATCCGATGGTTGCAGATATTCTGGAGACGCGCAACGGCGCATACTGGATTGGCAGCGGGCGGGGCGTGTACCGTTTCGACCCGACCAAACCTTTCAAAGGGCAGAAGGCCGGGCCTATGTTTACCCTCTATAGAACCGGCGAAACTGTCTATACGAATCAACCACGCTGTTTATACGAAGACAGCGCGGGGCGACTCTGGGTCGGAACATCCGACGGCCTTTTCGTTATGGACAACCCCAATGGGGAAGGCGAATTTCAGTTCGTTGAGCTTAACCCTGTCTGGCGACCAACCCAGTTGATGCACGTTCACGCGATAATCGAAGACGCCGAGGGCGCAATCTGGGTCGGCACTTCCTGGGGATTGATCAGGCTTTTGCCGGACGGAAATACAATTCACTTTTCAATTCAGCCATCAGGAACTGTTGATGAGGTTACAGCCTTGATGCTGGATCGCGAGGGCAGGCTATGGATAGGACATGGGAGGGCAGGTTTGATTGTGCTCATGCCCGATCCCGAAATGGCAGTCGCCCGCCCGCTTCATGCCCCTGTGCCCCTGCTTGCAGGACGCAAGGCCGCTTATGGTGGCTCTCAAATCAGACTCCCCTTCAAGCCCGGAGAGGTCTCTCATTTCACGACTCTGCATGGGATCGGCAGCCAGATCCTGCGTGCGCTGATCCAATCCGCGAACGATCAGATATGGATAGGCACATCGGGCGGCGGGCTTACCAGGTTTGACGGTAAACGATTTCGCACAGCTACAACAGCGCAGGGGTTGAGCAACAACGTCATACCCTCCCTGGCTGAAGACAGAGCAGGCAATATCTGGATGGCCTCCGAGAGTGGGGTGATGAAACTGACCAACTCCGGGTTTACGGCATTCACCCGCGTGGATGGGCTTGGCCCTGATCGCATTGGAGCCATATTCGAAGATCGCGCGGGCAATCTCTGTGTTGTAACCGGGCTGTGGAACCAGTACATCAGCAGGTTTGACGGCGAAGGCTTTACCACAGTCCAGCCCCGACTGGTCGAAGGGACCGGATGGGGCAAAGGGCAGATCACCTTGCAGGATAGAACGGGCGACTGGTGGGTGCCGACAGGCGACGGTCTTTATCGTTATCCCGGAGTTGCCCTTCCCGAGCAACTGGCTCGCACTAATCCGAAAGCGATCTATACGAAGAAGGACGGTCTGCCATCAGGCAATATTTTCCGCCTCTTTGAAGATTCGCGAGGCGATATATGGATCAGCACGGTCTTTTCGCCGGTCCATGCCTTTTGCAGATGGGAACGGACCACCGGTGCGTTTCACATCTTGTCGGATGCGGAAGGCTTGCCACCCAATAGAAGTGCAACAGCATTCTGCGAAGACGGGGCGGGCAACCTGTGGATAGGTTTCTACAGCGGCGGCCTGGCGCGGTATAGAGCGGGAGCATTTACGGTCTTAGGGCAGGAGAACGGGCTTCCCGAAGGGCAGATACGTGATCTGCACCTGGATCAGGCCGGGCGGTTATGGGTGGCGACGAGCATAGGAGGAATCGGGCTTATAAGCAACCCCACAGCGGACCGCCCTCAGCTTTCATCCCTCACCATGGGCGACGGGCTTTCCAGCAATATCATATCGAGCATCACCGAAGACGATTTCGGGCGAATCTACATCTCTACCTCGCGAGGAATTGATCGCTTCGACCTGGAGACCGGACGGATCAAACACTACTCTTTTTCCGACGGGCTGCCCGGTGCCACACAGGAGGTCTCTTATCGTGATAGCCAGGGCAGACTGTGGTTCGGCTCGCGCGACGCCCTGTTACAGTTCATACCGGAGTCCGACTCGCCGCCTGCTCCGCCTCAGACCCGGATCAGCGAGTTGCTGATCGAAGGCGATTCTTATCCGCTCTCTTCTATGGGAGAAGACAATCTGACCGACCTTGAACTTGAAAGCAATCGCAACCACCTTCAGATCAGCTTCTTCGGGATCAGTTCTTCTGTCAGCGACCGTCTCAAATACCAGTACAGGCTTGATGGATCGGATCGGGAATGGAGCGAGCCGACCGATCAACGCACGGTCATCCTCGCCAACCTTTCGCCGGGAGTCTATCGCTTTCTGGTGCGAGCGGTGAATGCTTATGGAATTGCAGGCGATCCTCCCGCAGCGATCTCTTTCAGGATTCTTCCTCCCATCTGGCAGAGATGGTGGTTTCTTGTGCTCGCCGTCCTGGCCATCACTGCGATCATATACTCCATATACCGCTACCGGCTCGGGCAACTGCTCGAAGTCGAGCGAGTGCGTATGCGCATAGCCACAGACCTCCACGACGACATAGGGGCAAGCCTCTCGCAGATAGCCCTCCTCAGCGAAGTGGTTCGTCAGCAAGGCAGCAAAAACGATCCGCAGACGACTGAGCGGCTGTCAAAGATCGCCCACGTTTCGCGCGAACTGGTAGATTCGATGAGCGATATAGTCTGGGCCATCAATCCCAACCGCGATAGCGTCAGCGACCTGACTCACCGCATGCGGCGGTTTGCCAGCGATACGCTATCCGCGCGCGATATCAAGGTCCGCTTCCGCGCCCCCGAATCCGATGATGGTATCAAGCTCGGAGCGAACACCCGCCGCGAGGTCTTTCTGGTCTTCAAAGAGGCAGTCAACAACACCGCCCGGCACTCCGGCTGCGGCGCTGTTGATATTCAAATCGAAGCTTCCTCCGGGTGGCTGACGCTCCGTTTGTGCGATGACGGGAAAGGCTTCGTTCCGGCATCCGAAGGCGATGGGCATGGACTCGCAAGCATGCGAGCGCGGGCCGAATCTCTTGGAGGCTCGCTTGAAATCCTCTCGGGCAACGGCCAGGGAACAACTCTTACCCTGCGCTGCCCCGTCGGCAGGCGATCAAAACGCCGCCCGCGCAGATTACTACTCATATAGGTGGTTAAGATTCACTCTTTCTAATGTATCATTTGGCAAGAAACCTTGAATAAGGGGGCGGTGATGTCTGATGATAAAACAGATGCGGCTGTGCAGTCGGCCAGGGCTCCGGGCGATATAAGGGTCGGCATAATCGAAGATCAGCGGGATATACGGGAATCGCTGGCTGTGCTGATTAACGGCACTTCGGGCTTTCGCTGTACAGAGAGCTTCCGCTCGATGGAGGACGCGCTGAAACAACTCCATCAGGCTCCGCCTGACATAATGCTGGTCGATATAGGGCTGCCGGGAATGTCCGGCATAGAGGGAATCCGCATACTGAAGGAGCGCCATCCGAAGATGCTCCTTCTGATGCTCACCGTTTACGACGATGATGATCGCATATTTGAAGCGTTGTGCGCGGGCGCTTGCGGATACCTTTTGAAGAAGACCTCTCCAGCGCGCTTGCTCGAATGCCTCAAGGAAGCGACAGCAGGCGGCGCGCCCATGTCGCCGGAGGTCGCTCACCGAGTGATTTCTTTATTCAGACAGATACGCCCTCCCGAAAAGGCCGATCACACGCTCACGCCCCACGAGGTGCGGTTGTTGAAGCTGCTGGTCGAAGGCCATAACTACAAGACTGCGGCCGAAGAGCTTGGCGTGAGTTACAACACGATCTCATTTCACATGCGCCACATCTACGAGAAGCTACAGGTCCATTCCAAGTCGGAAGCTGTTGCAAAGGCGTTGCGTGACAGAATTATCAGGTAGATACCAGATCGAATATTTATAAGTCGTCGAAGCGCGAGGCCGCACATGATCATAGCAATTAGCAGGTTGATGTAGAGGTCCATCGAGACGCCTTATTTGGAGTGCGGCGGCTCGACGCCGCTTTCCCCTAT
>JAKEHD010000658.1 GCA_022615215.1 Blastocatellia bacterium | reverse complement strand
GATGAAAACCGGAGTGAAGCTATCTCGTCATCCTTCATCCTTCCAAACGCCCCTGCTTATGAAGCATCACGCATTACGCATTATTATGACAGCGGGCCGCAGGCTCCGTTGTAACCTGATAAGGGAGGAAACACATTGGTCGAAAAACCGAGCAAACTTCAGCCCGCGATTATTGGCGGGCTCATACTTGGGTTGCTGTCTTCCATTCCATTCGTCAACCTGGGCAACTTTTGCTGCTGCCTGTGGGTATTGCTTGGCAGCGCGCTGGCTTCGAGGCAGTTGATAAGCAACTCGCCCGTTCTTCCTGTGACGACAGGAGACGGTGCCGGGGTAGGAGCGTTTGCAGGCGCTATCGGCGCTCTGGTCAACCTCTTCGTGGGAGTGCCGATCAACCTGTTCGCCCCAGAGATAACCTATGGTTTTTTGGAAAGACTGGCGGAAAACGCGAACAACCCTGAATTTAAGGAACAAATCCGGTTGATGATTGAAGCGTCGCAAAATCAGTCGTTCGGCGAACAACTGATGGGGGCTTTGCTTGGCTGGCTGATAGGCACGGTCGTCACCATAGGCTTCGCCACGCTCGGTGGCATACTGGGTGTTTCGCTCTTTGAGAAGCGCAAGGGGCCGTCCGTGCCGCCTCCAGGTCAGGGGTATCCGCCACAGGGCTCGCCTGGGAGCGGACCGCCGCCTTCCTATTGAAAAGGGTCCGGCTTCAACTGATCCGCTGATTCGTTTGCGATAAAGCGCCTCTCTTGAAATGAGGGCGGGACATGCCTATACTGTCCGCTTAATTAGTTACCAACTCCGGCCGGGTGATTCTCCTGATAGCGCCCGGCTCAGGTGCAGGTGTTATGAAGAATCTATTGAAATCAAGGAAGACCATGCGCCTCAAGGCACTTCTTCTCTTCTTGTTTTTGCTCCTCCCGATCCCTGCGGCCGCAGGCTCCGGTAAGCCTTCGATAAAGGGACAGGTCGAGGATGTGCGCGGCTATCCCGTCTCGTGGCTCTTTATGACGGCGCGCGACCCCGACACGGGGCGCGAGTATCAAAGCAAATCGGACGCTGAGGGCGCTTTCGTCTTCGACTCTATGGAACCGGGCCGTTACGTCCTCAGCGCTTCGAGGCCGGGCATAGAACCTGTAGCGCGCATAGTTCAGGTCGAGGCCGATAAGACCGCAGAACTTGAATTGCTCACGCTCCCGGTGTTTTTGACCGGCAACACCGCCATAGATAAATTCGTAGCTTCGTCGGAAGCTCAGGGCGGGCGTTACCCGGCGGGCAATATAAGCTATCTCAATACGAACGACGGGGTCGACTCATTTTTCATGTGGGCCTACTTCGGCATCCTCGCGCTGCTGTCGGCTTACGGAGTCTATCGCTACAGGATGATCTATCTCTTCCTGCGCTATCGCAATCATCCTCCCCGCCCGAAATCGGTTTTCCCTTCTGACGGACTGCCGCGCGTGACCGTACAGTTGCCGCTCTTCAACGAGATGTATGTGGCCGAGCGACTGATAGATGCTGTGATCAAACTCGACTATCCGCGCGAGTTGCTCGAAATCCAGGTCTTGGACGATTCGACGGACGAGACCCGCGAGGTCGTCTCTCAAGCCGTGAAGAAATACTTCGACAGGGGCTTTAACATAGTTCACCTGCAACGGACAGACCGCACGGGGTTCAAGGCGGGCGCGCTCGAAGAGGGGTTGAAGAAGGCATCGGGCGAATTCGTCCTGATATTCGACGCGGATTTCGTGCCGCGCCCCGATTGCTTACGCCGTATGATAGATTATTTCACGGACGAGCGCGTGGGACTCGTGCAGATGCGATGGAGCCACATCAACGCAGACTATTCGCTGCTCACGAAAGTGCAGGCCATAATGCTCGACGGCCACTTCGTCATAGAGCAGACGGCGCGCAATCGCTGCGGAGGGTTCTTCAACTTCAACGGCACGGCCGGGATGTGGCGGCGCAAAGCCATAGAATGGTCGGGCGGCTGGCAGCACGACACCCTTGCCGAAGACACAGACCTCTCATACCGCGCGCAACTCATGGGATGGCGGTTCGTCTATCTTGCGGACGAAGACGTGCCGGCAGAACTTCCCGTAGAGATGAACGCATTCAAATCGCAGCAGCGACGATGGGCCAAGGGCCTCGTCCAGGTCGGAACGAAGATGCTCGGCCGCATAGTGCGAGACCCGCGATTGCCTCTACAGGTGAAGCTGGAACAGTTCTTCCGCCTGACGGGGAATCTGGCCGCGCCGCTCGTGATAATACTGGCGCTGATAAGCTTTCCCATACTGATAGTGCGCTACAACCAGGGGTTCTTCCATCTCTTCGTGCTCGACGTTCCGATACTCACGTTTTCGACCCTTTCGGTGCTGGCCTTCTACATAGTGCCGCAAGTGTACCTGCACCCCGATACGTGGAAGCGCACGCTTAAATACATGCCCTGGGTGATGAGTATGGGCATAGCCCTGACGTTCTCCAACGCGCGCGCAGCCCTTGAGGCATTGGTGGGAGTGAAGACTCCCTTCGTGCGCACGCCCAAATATCGCATAGAAGAGACAGGCGACACGACCTGGTTGAAAAAGAGCTACGTGCCGAGGCGATTGACATTGCCCGTGCTCGAAATACTATTCGCTCTCTACTTCATTTTTACCATCTGGTACGCCGTCGACAGCCTGATTCTGGGCACCATACCGTTCCTGTTCATATACCTGTTCGGCTATGCTTATGCTGCGGTGATGACGATAGCGCAGAGCCGGGTCAAGATGAAGGCAATCAGCCCTCAGCCCTCAGCCCTCAGCCCTCAGCCCTCAGCCCTCAGCGGTGGTCAGTGTTTAACTATTAATGCTGATAATGCTGATAATGCTGATAGCTGATAGCTGATAGAGGCATTATCATGAAAAAGATAGCTCCCATATTCGTTCTACTGATTCTTCTCATCCAGAATCCCCTGGCCGTTCTTGCGACCTTTCAAGACGGGCAGGGATCGCGCTACACCAAAACGCCGCTCCTTTCCGATAGAGAGATAGCGGCGATGGCGGCTGAACTCAACGGCATCATCGCTAAAGATACCATCATAGAGCTTGCGCGCCATCATCGCGTGCAGGCGTCTTCAGGGTTTTCGAGATCGGCCGAATATATCGCCTCGAAGGCCAAAGAGTACGGTCTCGAACAGGTGCAGATAGAGCGATTCCCCGCCGATGGAGAAGCCGTTTACCACACGCTGAAATCGACTCCCGGATGGGAGGCCGAGCGCGGCAAGCTTGTGGAGGTCGAACCCAACCGCGTCGGTGTAGCCGATTACGACGAGATGCGCGTGGCCCTGGCCGATTACTCGCAGACGGCCGAGGTGACTGCCGAACTCATAGACGTAGGCGCAGGCACATCCGCGCAAGATTACGAGGGGAAAGAGGTGGAAGGCCGCATAGTGCTTGCGGGCGGAAACGTGGCTGCGGTCCACGCGCTCGCCTGCAAAGAGCGCGGCGCTGTCGGGATACTCAGCTATCAACAAAATCAGGTGACGGGCTGGTCGGGCGATTATGTAGACAACGTGCGATGGGGACATCTTTCGCCTTATGAGCCTGAGAATAAATTCGCTTTCATGATCTCTCTGCGCACTGCCGCGAAGTACCGCGAGCGGCTCGCGCGCGGAGAGCGCATACGGCTTCAGGCCGAAGTGAAGGCCGCCATGCAACCGGGCTACTACGATATAGTGAGCGCCGTGATTCCTGGCACGGACCCCGGCGAAGAGATAGTCTATACATGCCATCTGTGCCATCAAAAACCGGGTGCTAACGATAATGCTTCGGGCGCGGCGGCCATACTCGAAGTGGCGCGGACGCTTGCGACGCTCATACGGCGCGGCGAAATCCGGCAGCCTCGGCGGACCATAAGGTTTATCTGGCCCCCTGAGATCAACGGGACGCTCGTTTATTTCTCCGAGCACCCGGAGATAGTCAGCCGTATGAAGGCCGTCGTCCATTGCGACATGGTGGGCGGCAATTTCGAGATCACTAAATCCATACTGCATGTCACTCGCACGCCCGCCTCGCTTCCGAGCGCCATAAACACTGTGGCCGAGATAATCGCCAACTATGTGATAGCCGGTAGCGTGAAAGCGGCCTCCGGGCAGGGCGTTGAAGACGGGCTGATTTCGCCGCAGGGGAGCAAGAGCAGCCTGGTTGCGGACATAACCCCTTACGAGATGGGGTCCGACCACGACGTTTATCAGGAAGGGTCGTTTCGCATACCGGCCATATATCTGCGCGACTGGCCGGATGTTTTCATTCACACGAACAACGACACGCCCGCAAACATAGACCCGACCAAGATGAAGCGGTCCTCTTTCATAGCCGCCGCATCGGGTTATTTTTTGGCCCGCGCGAATGCAGAGGAAGCCTCGCGTCTTGCCGATGAGATATTCGCGCGCGCCCTGGCGCGCGTCCCCCGCTTGCGCGACCGCGCGCGCTCTCTGGAAGCGAGCGGCCCGGAAGGTGCAGAGGAGGGGCGCAACCTCATAGCCAAATCGCTTGAAAGCGACGCTATGGCGCTCTCCTCGGTGCTGGCGCTCGTGCCCGGCGATGAAGGGCTGGAATCGAAAGTCGATAATCTGATAAATCAATTGAGCGGCTCGTGGTTGTTTCTGACAGGCCAGTTTATCGAGCGACGCAGGGGCGACCGCATCACCTTCACTTTCGAGCCGAAAGAAGAACCTAAAAACAAGAAGAAAGAGAAGAAGCCGCGCAACCCTAAAGAGGCGTCGAGACCTCGCTCGGTGGTGGGCGACTACAGCCGCGTTCCTTCGCGCAAGGTGAAGGGACCGATGAACGTGTATTACTACGATTATCTGGCTGACCGCGCGAGCGAAGAAGATCTCTCGATAGTGAGGCGAATAGGTTCGAGGCCGGGCGGCGGCCGTATACTCTACGAGATACTGAATCTGGTTGACGGCAAGCGCAGCGCCCGCGACATACGCGACTTTATAACCGCCGCCTACGAGCCTATCCCTGTGGAAGAGGTGGCCGGTTATTTACAGCTTCTGGAAAAGGTCGGCGTCATCGAGTTTGAAGAATGAAATGAGCAGGAGAGCAGAAGAGCAGGGGAGCAGGGGAGCAAGGGAGCAGGGGAGCAGGGGAGCTAATCCTATTCACCTGCTTGTTCACCTGCTTGTTTGCACCCAATCATCTAATCTCCCCTGCCCCTCTGCTCCCGGAACCGCAGTCGGCGTCCCGACCTCCCCTGCATGTTTTTACCCCTGCTTTCCTACGTGCGGCAGAATAAAGAGAGCATGGAATCAAGCACAGGCTTTAAGAAGTTATTAGCGAATAAAAAGGCTCTGATCGTTTTATGCGCAATCCTTGTGAGCGGCCTCGCGCTGTGGTTTCTGTTCGGGCGCGGAGGCGGCGAAGTCCGCTGGGTCGATTTGAATGTCCCCGCCGGAGGAAAGACGGGCTTTACGCTGCTCGCTCCCGATCAGACGGGCATCACTTTCGTAAATACGCTGAAGGACGAACAGGCCACCACAAATCAACTCCTTATGGACGGGTCGGGAGTGGCCGCAGGCGATTTCGATAACGACGGATTGTGCGACCTGTACTTCTGCCGCCTGGACGGTCCCAACGTGCTCTATAAAAATCTCGGCAACTGGAAATTCAAGGACGTGACTGCTGAAGCAGGCGTCGCGCTGCCGGGCGTTTTCTCTACGGGCGCAGTATTTGCCGATATCGATGGGAACGGATACCTCGACCTGATAGTATCGGGCTTCGGCAAATTGACCTGCTTTTTGAATGAAGGGAACGGCAAATTCAAGGAGGCGACCGACGAGACGGGTTTGAAAAGCAACCTCGGCAGCCGGACTCTCGCCCTTGCCGATATCGACGGCGACGGAGACCTCGACCTTTATGTCGCGAACCATCGCACTACCACTTTGAAAGACGGCGCGGCCGTGCAATTGCAAAACGTGGACGGACGGGTCGTGATTCCCCCGAACCTGCGCGATAGAGTAGCCTTCATCGACGGCGGACTGAAAGAGTATGGCGAGCCGGACATCCTGTATCGCAATGACGGCGACGGCCGCTTCACTCCCGTGTCGTGGACCGATGGCTCGTTCCTCGACGAAGACGGAAATCCCTTGACGGGACCGCCGCTCGATTGGGGGCTGACAGCCATGTTCCGCGACATAGATCAAGACGGCGACCCCGATATTTATGTCTGCAATGATTATTGGACCGAAGACCGTATATGGATGAATGACGGCGAAGGGCGCTTTCGAGCCGTAGACCGGCTGGCCCTGCGCAACATCAGCGCATCGGCGATGGGCGTGGATTTTTCCGACATAGATCGGGACGGAGACGATGATTTTTTCGTGGCCGACATGTTGAGCCGCTCGCGCTCCCGGCGCAAACGACAGATGCCCGCCCTCAAGACGAATTTAAACGCCGTGGGAGAGATCGATAATCGTCCGCAGATACTGCGCAACACTCTTTATTTAAACCGGGGTGACGGCACCTACGCCGAATTAGGTTATTACGGCGATGTGGAGGATTCGGAATGGTCATGGTCGCTTGTCTTCCTGGACGTCGACCTCGACGGCTTCGAAGACCTGATCATCACTAACGGCCACTTCAGAGATATTCTCGATGCCGACACCGTCGCTTACATTCAATCCCTGCAACTCAAGAGCGTCACGGAAGCGCAGAAGACTCTTCTCATCTATCCACGCCTCGACACGGCGAACGTGGCATTTCGAAATATGGGCAACTTGAAATTCAAGGAAACTGCGCCCGAATGGGGCCTCGCCGCGAAAGTGATTTCACACGGCATAGCCACAGCGGACCTGGACAATGACGGAGACCTGGACCTCGTGATGAACAACCTCGGCGTCCCTGCGGGCGTCTATCGCAACGACTCTTCCGCCCCTCGCATCGCCGTCCGTTTGAAAGGCCGCTCCCCCAACTCTCAGGCCATCGGCGCAAGGGTAACTCTCTTCAATGCCACCGTCGCTCATCAGAGTCAGGAAATAATTTCAGGCGGTCGCTACCTCTCCGGCTCTGATCCTCT
>JAKEHD010000657.1 GCA_022615215.1 Blastocatellia bacterium | reverse complement strand
TCTTCTTTGCAAAGCCCTCGAAGAAAAGCGCGCAAAGGAATTTGGAGTAATAGAGATTCTTACCTTGCTCTTCGCTCTGCTCAAGTTTGGAGCGCAGGTAGTTTTCGTCCTTATTCAGAAAGCCTTTCTTCTGAACGAAGTAGATGAACATCAGTCGGTTAATCATCACCGATGCGTACCATCGCTGCATCTCTTCATCTGGAATACCTTTGATGAACTTTAGAAACGCAGCATGCTCGGTCTTGAATCGGTCATAGAATCGCTTGGTGATGCGCTCGACATCGAACGCGGCGCGCACACGACTGGTCACGTCAAGAAGTGTGAGTTCTTCTTCTTCTTCGAAGCTGAAAGCTATGGCTTGCAATTTCTGAATCAGAGCATCGCCCGGCTGATCGCGGTGGTAAGTATGCTCGCGGCAGGCGGTCGGCTTTCCGGCTTCGCGCTTCACCCATTGCCACACTTGCGTCGTTTTGTTCGCATCAAGATAAATGATGATGTGTTCGTGGGCGGACTTGGCGACCTCGGTTTCGATCTTGCGCCGTGTCGCGTAATCGGGAATGCGTCCATCAAGCGATGGGCTACAGGTGAATGCAACCACGCCGCGCTTTTCTGCGAAGGCTGTTAGCTCAACCTTCTTGTCGCTGATGGTCACGCTCAGATTGGCCGAGTGTTTATCCCAGCCCATCTCTTCTATGAACAGCGTTTTGAAATCCAGATTTTTTAGGTGACTTCGAGCGCGCGTGACATCAAGAAGCATGATCTGTCTTTACTCCCCTGTCTCGAATAATCCCAGAGAACAGATAATCTGTGGCTCTTGTGCCTGTTCTTCTTCGTGAATCAGGCAGAGCCGGTCTTCGTCGCGCAGGGCGATGACGAGTTCAGCGAGCTTGTCGTCACCGATACCGCTGCGCAGTTGGCGGTTCAACGTGTCAATCGCGGACTGACGGAGCGGATGGCGGTAAATGTCATCGAGTGCTTTTGCCAGCGCAGGCAAGTCAAACAGGGTTCCTCTTACTGCTTCAGCGTATCGCTTGAGCCGTTCGTAAGTGCGGAACCGCGCGCCTGACGGTCGGCCAAGCTGCCCGCCGACGGAACGCTCTTCCTCGACGATCATCTCGACACCTTTTTGCACCAGTTCGTGATGCTTTTCATGTCGCGGCAGCGCGGGCGTATACGGCGGGCATTCGGCTGCTCGCAGTATGGCGAACTGTGATTCCGTGACGCTCTTGCCGCTTCTATCCACCCAGGCCAGCGCGTCGGTGCCTTCAGCAGTGCGGAGATAAACCAGCACCCCCTCCGGCGCTCTCGGCGTTGCCTGATGCGCTCGCGTTGAGTAGACGACAGGCGGCAGCGCAGGAATGATCTTTTGCAGGCCGGGGTCATCCGTGATGGCGTTTTTCCAGATTTGGTAAGCGTAAGATGCGAGGTCTACTTCGGTGTCCGCATCGCCGTCGAGGATGCCGGACTTTTCGTTGTAGAGATCGATTACGACCTTGCTGTTACGGTCATCCTCAAAGAATGCCTCATCAGTGCCGACCACTTCTGCATTCTCTGCAAGTCTCTGCCGAACACGCTCACGCAATTTGATGATGCGATTTACACCCTTCGCAGGCAGGAATGAATAGCAGAGGATTTCCTGCGCGAGTTGGCCGATACGGTCTATGCGCCCGGCGCGTTGAATCAATCGAATGATGGCCCAGGGCAGATCGTAATTGATGACTATCGAGCAGTCCTGCAAATTCTGGCCTTCACTCAACACATCGGTTGCGACGAGAACGCGCAGTTCCTCTTCCTGGCTGATCTTGCTCCGCTTGTCATTGCTGACGGGGCTGAATCGCCAGGCCAGTTCCGTCGGGTCTTCGGATTGGCCGCTCACACCGGCCGCCTTCGCCACGCCTCGCGCCTTTAACTGTCTGTCGAGATAACGCACCGTATCGGCGAATTGAGAGAAGACCAATACTTTTTGCTCACGGTGTTTTTTCGTCAACAGCCTTGTCAGCGCGTCGAGCTTGGCATCTTTGCCGGCGTCCCATTCGCCGGAAAGTTGCAGCACTTTCAGCAGCGCCAGCGCGTCGTTGCGCAGGTCTTTTGCGAGCGCCTTGATGAACAAATCCGAGCGAAGCCACTTGAAGCGGCTCCTGTACTGTTCGGCGTATTCGGCATAGACTTGGGCGGCCCGGCGCTTGAAATCTTCCTCTGTCCGCAGAGATGTTGTCTCTACCGCTTCGCTCGTTGCGTCGCCATTCTCGTCGCCCAATAGCTCCGCCGTCGCATTGGCAGAGTCTACATCCTCGTCGTAAATGCGGGAATCGAGCAAGGCTGCATCCTGTGTACCGATTGGCAGAGGTTCGCCGGTTTCAATCGCGTGAAGAAAGATGTAGTTGCGGAGAATGTGGCGCTCGATTGAAAGCTGAAACGCTTGTCCGCTGCTTTCGAGCCGCTTGAACAGGTTGGTGCGGCAGAATCCCATCAGGCGCTTCCCTGCGCGAGAGAGGTCTTGCAATATGCGTGTTTCTTGCGGCGTGTGCGCGGTGTGCGGAGCAGCCGCGATGTAATTGCCCAGGCCATAGCGCGGCAGATTGAGACGATTGATCGTGTCGACAACCTCAGATGAGTAAAGCCGGGCATACTGATCGCTCGCATCATCGTCATCGATCTTGAACTTCACGGTTTTGGGCACGCGCGCAGGGAAGTACGAGCGGGAACCGTCCTCGAAGGTGAGAAACTTTCGCCCTGTATTCGGGTCGGTTTCAGCATAGTTATCCTGAATGAAGCTTCGCGTCCTGCGCACCATGTAGAGGCGCATCAATTCGCGCCAATCGTCGGCATACTGGCTTTTCTCAAACGCGGCGAGCGAGTGAACAGGCGCTTGGTGCAGGCGCAGGAACTCTGTCTCGCCGATCTGACGCAATAATTGTTCAGGCCGAATGCCCAGGTTCTTGTCTTCGGGAATAAAGAGCCGCAGTTGATTCGAGAGATCGAGATAGGTTTTGTTGTAAGGTGTCGCCGAAAGCAGAATGCACCTGCTCTCATTTTTCTGAATATAATCTTGAATGGCTTTGTAGCGTACTCCTTCACGGTTGCGCAGGTTATGGCTTTCATCAATGAGCACGAGCCGATAGCGGCGTAACTCCTGTAGTGCGCGCTCTACCTTTGTGACAGATAGCACCCTGGCGCGAAGCCTGTATTGGTCTCGATAATCCTCCCACATCTTGACCAGGTTCTTGGGGCAGATGATGAGCGTTTCAATGTCATAGTCGTCCTCGAAAATGCGTGCCAGCGCCGTTGCCATCAGCGTCTTGCCGAGGCCAACCACATCGCCGATCAAAACGCCGCCGCGCTTGTTGAGGTGATGCGCGGCTATCTGGACGGCTGCTTTCTGAAACTCGAACAGCTTTTGCCCGAAGTCTCGCGGGATGCGAAATTCCGCAAGCCCGGTCCTTGCTTCTTGCGACAGGTGATAGGCCATCTTGATATAGATATGGTATGGCGGGATGGCTTCTTCACGCGCCCAGCTTTCTTCGATGATCTGAACCAACTCGTCCGATATGTCTATACACCAGCGGTCATTCCATCGGTCTTCAAACCATTTCGAGAGTTTGCTGCAAGCGTCGTGATCGAGAACATCGACGTTCAATTCGCCTTGCTTGGAAAGACCGGCGAACGTCAAATTGCTACTGCCCAGGTAACCAGTAGTCGGGTTGTTCGGGTCATGTCTGAATAACAAGTAAAGCTTCGCGTGAAGCGGATGCCGGAGGAATAATTTGACGAAGACCTTCTTATCTTTGATTTGTGCGGCCAGGCGTCTGAGGCCGCTTTCATCCTCATTGTTTGGAGCGCCGACCTGAAGTTGTGTGCGGAACTCTTCGGCGAGCTTCTTCTTGAGGCGAAGCGCAGTTTGATTATCAATATCGTCATCACGATTGACCAGGCCCATCGCTGTACGTAGTTCATCTTGCGGCAATCGCTGCATACCGACGAGCAAACGGCAGCAATGCCCATCGCCGCCCGGCCATCGTTCGATGTAAGAATCGAGTTGCTTCCAACCGCGCAGATTGAAATAGCCAACGCAGAAATCGGCGTGGTTCGACACTGCGAGCGTCTCGCAGAGAGTCGGCAAGAGTTTCTGTTCGATGTTGTCGAAAATGCGCGGCAACGGTCAGTTCCTCCGGAGAACTACAAAGGACGATACGGAAGGGTATCACTCTATCTTCTTTTTCTCAAAGGCGCTTATTCTTAACGGGACATCGCTTTATGTTCATCAGCATCCGGCGAACTATTGTAAGACATCGCTTATTCCCAGTGGTGCCAAGCGTAAATAATCCAACAGACGTAGGGGCGCACAATAAATGTATTCATTCTACGTGTGCGCCCTGTTCGCAAGGCAGACATGCAGGGCAGA
>JAKEHD010000656.1 GCA_022615215.1 Blastocatellia bacterium | reverse complement strand
TCTTCAATTCTCGCGCGAACGATTTTAGAGAATTTCTCGAACGGTTCCACCTCCAGGGACACCGACTTCGCGCGGCGCTTGTAAGACCATGTGCCGATGATCTTTCCATCGAGCAACACGACAGGCGAAATCCATCCCGCATTGCGATAGACCCGTTTGTAGTCGGCCGAACTCACCAGATGATCTTTATCCGCGTGACCGAGCAGATAAGGGTCGAAATACGGTAACAGCCGCAGCGTCCGACCTTCGGGAAAGCTATTCTTGAGGTCCGCGTAATCTTCGCGGAGAAGCGATCCCTTTTTATCTTCTATAGAGACCTCGACCAGTTCATCTTCCAATGATTCCCAAACCGGCTTTACTTCTTTCATAGGAATGCCCGTCCATCTGGAAAAATCCTTGAGCGTCGCCGGACCATAAGCGCCCAGGTATCGGCGCAAGAGGGTTTGTTGAGCTTCCATCTCGGAGACCTCTTTTTGCCTGGGCAACCACCTGTCGAGCCGCACCAGTGTCGTTTCATTGCCTCTATCGGGACCGTAGCAAATCAATCCCTCCACGATGGCCTGCCTTGCAACTCCCCACCAGCCCTCTTCAAGCCAGACTTTGGCTTTCCGTCCGACTATGTTCAGGGAGAGGACTCGTTCGGTCAATTCGCGCCGCGTCATAAGACCGCTGCTCAGGGCCTCGACTACGGCTTCGGTCACGCGGTCTGCCTCTTTCGGAGTCACATCGCCGTACCTCGACATGACGCGCATCATTTCGCGGAGGCGGCTTCTTTTGAGGGCGGTCATATAGATTTGGAAATCCGCGACCGGCAGCAGATGCAGAGTGCCGCGCATACAGGATGTTTTGACGAGGGTCCGGTTTTCCAACAGCATCGAATAAATATGTGCGCGTGTGAGGCCGGGCATCCTCGCCCAAAATTGCATCTCGGCGGCCGACATCACCTGCGCTTGAATGCCGCAAACACTTTGGCACACCGAGGCGATGTTCGTTTGATTGTGACCTGCGAGGTGATGACGCCTCAATCGAAATGCTGAAACCTGAGATTGTTTAATGGAGTTTTTCATTGCCTTCGAAACCGACGGGCTGCCTTTCTATAAAGATTCCGCGCTTACTAACCTTATGTCGAAACGCCCCGGCTCAGATAAACTTTCCTCCAGCGTATTCATAGCCGGGAATTTTATTAGCCCAGGCTCTCGCAAACAACCCCTGTCGGGTCAATCGCTGCTTCGCAGCAGGGACAGCGTTTGGCGAAGCGGGCGACATCCGATTCATTGTGACGAATCACGCAGAAATGCGAACTGGAAGTCGCATCGAGTGGGTGCTATATTCAATGCCTATGTTATACAGAAATCCAAGAATAGGCCATGACATAAACACCTACTGCGGAAGGTGCAAGGACGAGCGCACTCATGTCGTTGTAGCAATGGACGGAGAGACTGTCAGCAGGGTTATATGCTCCATGTGCGGGAGCAATCACCTCTACAAACAAAAGGCGTCCGCGCCTGAAACTTCTCGCTCCGCGAAAACAACCCGAGGCTCGAAGAAGACGAAGCAGCCGGCCCGCGATATAGACCTGAGCGCCGTCAAATCCTACAGCATGAACGCGCGCTTTTCGGCCGGAGACTTCATCGATCATCCCAAGTTCGGAATCGGAGCCGTCGAGACGGAACTTGCGCCCAACAAAATCGAGGTCAAATTCCAGGAAGGCAGAAAGTTGCTGCTCCACAACATGAAGAATTCCCATCGCTGAGGCAAAAGCAAAAGGGCAGGGAAGAGGTACATAACATGTAAGGGTGCCCGTCACTGAGAAAAAATCACTCTCGACGATTTCTACGCAAGGCCCGAATACCTCGCAATAAAAGAGGGCTGCCGCAGCCGCCTGTGACAACCCTTTCGGTTATGTGCTAAGAAAAAAAACTCGTCGCGGGCGAGGGCCTTCACCTTGCTTGGAGCGCAAGCTTTGCGCAAGGTTGAATCCGTCCAGAACCATCCCCGACCCCGCTCGCTTCAGCTTTTGAAGAAGTCTGCGTTCTTGCTTATGAAACTTTGCCATTTCGCCGGCACGTCGTCCTCGAAAAAGATGGCCGACACAGGGCAAACCGGCTCGCACGCGGCACAATCGGTACAGGTGGCCGGGTCTATGTACATCTGTTCTTCATCCGGCCCTCCCTGTATGCAATCGACTGGACAGACATCGACGCAAAAGAGTTCTTTAGTGCAGGGTTCGCAAATTACAAACGTCACGGCTGATACTCCTTCGCCCCTTTACAGGCCGTAGTATTCAGCATTCATCTGCGTGAAGTGCGACCACTGCTCGGGGAGATCATCTTCCGTGAAGATGGCCTGAACGGGACAGGCAGGCTCGCAAGCCCCGCAGTCTATGCACTCATCCGGGTGGATGTAGAGCATCTCTGCGGCCTCGAATTCAGGCTCGTCCTTGCGCGGGTGAATGCAATCCACAGGGCACACGTCCACACAGGCAGTGTCTTTGGTCCCTATGCAGGGTTCTGCAATAACATACGTCATAGGAATCCGCGATTGGAGACCGTCTGCTTTAGCTGACGGAGGAAAATCTGCCGATCCGAGCCTGCTCAAAGCAGCGAAGGCGATTAGATTTCCCTGTCTCCAACTCTCCTTTCAAATCGGGGTTGTGACTCAGAGAGAATGCGCGGCCTCTCTGAGTCGTCGCTTGTTACCAAGCACACCGCCGCGCCGGGTAGGTCACGCTTCGAGACTGACCAACAGAGGGAATGCAGACTAGCGTAACATCCGCAATATCTTTCGCCCTGCCACGAGCAGTTGGTTCAGTTAGGTCCATGCGCCTTAGCCCTTCTTCTGGATTACGGCTCCCATCCTCTAGTCTCCCGCTTGCGTCGTGCGAATCGCTACTAGCAATCGGCGCGCGCCTGATTCGCTTCGCGCATATCTCAGAGTGAGCGTTGGTTGGCGTTACGCTCAAACCAAGCCGCCTGCTTTAGCTGGCGGTAGGTGACCTAAACCTTTTCCTCCTTTTCAGAGTCTTGACAGCTAAGGATGATTGCTACCTTTTAGCCAGAAACAATTTCCATATTTTCACTATAAGAGTCAATAGCAAAATGCAGCCTTACGGTTATAACGGCCAGGCCGCACGCTCATCGCTTTTCGCTTTCTTTCAAAGGGTCGAATGTCACATGCGGAATCATCTCCACATCTTCTTTCATAGTGACCCGCCCGGCCAGGCGCTTTTGCACCTTCTCTTTCGGAACGAATGCGAGCCGACTATCGACGAGTTCTTTGTTCGGCCTGTAGCCCAATCCGAATTCGGGAAGTTCAGGCCGCTTCATCAATCGGTCGATTCCCCAGATAGTCTCTCCGCGGCCGAAAGCGCATATCTCGGTCTCGCGGCTCATGATGATCGCTTCTTCGGGACAGGCATCCACGCAGAAGCCGCAGAAGACGCATCGCAGCATGTCTATCTCGAATCGCGTCGGATACTTTTCGATCAACGGGTCGGGATGCTCGCCCGGCTCTATATAAATGCAATCGGCGGGACAGGCCGTCGCGCACATATAACATGCGACGCAACGGGGAGAGCCGTCTTCGCGCGCCGTCAGTATGTGCGCGCCGCGATAACGGTCCGAGTATGCCCGCCGCTCTTCGGGATAACGTATAGTCGGGTCGACTTTGCCCGTCATGTTTTCGACCATGCGCGTGAGCGTGAGCTTCATCCCGACGAGCGGCCCGAGTATCTCTTTTGCGACCGACGCCTCTTCTCTGGCGCGGTCGGCCACGTTTACAACTTTCGGCGTTTTTTTCATTATCCTTAAACCCCCTCCCTCACGGTTGGGGTACTGACATCTGATCTCCACGTAAAAGATCAACCACCGTATCGCACGGATTACACAAACCCTCTATCCGTGAAATCTGTGTGATCTGTGGTCAAATATCGGCAACGAGCGCGCCCGGAAGTCGCGCCTCGTCATAAGTGATTCCCCGGTAAGCAGGCTCGGTCTCTGTCAAACTCTCGAACACATCCGCTGCTGTCGACCAGGAAATATCAGCCCCGCTCACAGCCAAGAGCAAAGCGAAGACCTGCCAGACGGGTCGCATGTCTCCGGCCGGCGTCACGGCCCTTCGCGCAAGCTGCACGCGCCCCTGATAATTCGTGTAACTCCCGTTCTCTTCAGACCAGGCCGTTACGGGAAGCACTACGCTCGCCTCCGCGAGCCAGTCCGTTTTGTGGGCCGCAAGCACGACGGAGTATTCTACCGCGCGGATGAGTTCGGCAACGCGCGATTCGGCTTCTTCATCCGTCGGGCGGCGAACCAGAGGCTTGAAATATATTATAACACCTGCGCGGAGCTTCCCCTCGCGAGCCGACTCGATTGCCCCCTCGATGCCGCCAAACTCTTTGCTCACAAGGCCGAGTTTGATCGCCCCCATCGAATTCGGATGTTTGTCCACGCGGCGCAATATGTTGTCTTCTTGCTCAGTTACGCTCTTGTCTTCGGAATCCGCGCGGAATTCGAATCGAGTGACGCCGACCTGCCCGGCCATGTACTGCTTGAAGAGGAACAGAGCCTCATTGGTCGCCGAAGGAGACGCGAAACCGAGAATCGAGCCTGCGCCATGATTGTCGCGAATCTCCTTCAGCTTCGAGTCGACAGAGCGAACAGCCTCTTCCCATACGACAGGGGCCTGCATACCGTCGCGGCCTTTTATCATAGGCCGCCTGACGCGCTCCCCTGCGGCAAGCTCGTGAAAACTCATACGCCCTTCGTCGCAGAGCCAGCTCTTGTTCACCTCCGGATTGCGGCGCGGCAGAAGGCGGAAGACCGTGCCGTCCCTGTGGTCTATCCTCATGCTGCATCCGGTCGAGCATCCGCCGCATACGGAATCCGTGCTGTTTAGGAACCACACGCGGCACTTGAATCGGAAGTCGCGCGAAGTGAGCGCCCCCACCGGGCAGATGTCTACGACATTGCCCGAATAGGGATTATCGAGCGGACGATTCTCGAACGTCCCGATGGCAACGTGATCGCCGCGCCCGAAAAATTGCATCTCGCCCGTGTGCGTGACGTGATCGAAGAAACGTATGCAGCGCGAGCACAATACGCACCGCTCCTGATCGAGCACGACCATGGGGCCGAGGTCCACGACCTTTTGCTTGCGGACTTTCATCTCAAGCGGAATCTCGCTCGTGTGCAGGCCGTAGACCATGTAGTAATCCTGCAAGCGGCACTCGCCCGCCTGATCGCACACGGGGCAATCTACGGGATGATTGACGAGCAGGAATTCCAGCACGCCGCGCACAGACTCTTTAACGCGGTCGTTGTTCGTGTGTACGACCATGCCTTCGGTCGCAAGCGTCGCGCAGGAGATGGCAAGCTTGGGCATACGTTCCACCTCGACGAGGCACATGCGGCAATTGCCGTCTACGGGCAGGTCGGGGTGATAACAGTAGTGCGGTATCTCTATGCCTGCTACCTGCGCGGCTTGAATGATCGTCGTGCCGGGTTCTACTTCTATCTCCTGGCCGTTTATCGTCAGTTTTGGCATCTTCTGAATTTCCCGATGTGATCATGTAAGGGTGGCGCTACGCGGGCCACCCCTCGTTGACTTTCACCGAGGGGCGACCACAGAGGGTCGCCCGTACATGATCTTCAAATCCGCTTTTCAATTCGAGCAAAGCTCCTCGAACTCGCTTCGAAACTTCGTGATGAAGCTTCGTATAGGCATCACGTCAGCGTCCGCGAGCGGGCAGATGGTTTTGCCTTCCATCATGTCTGCAATCTTCAACAGCAGGTCTATGTCGGGTCGCTTTCCCTTTCCCGCTATCAGGTTTCTCAGTATCTTCGCCGCCCAGCCCGTCCCCTCGCGGCAGGGGGTACACTGGCCGCACGATTCGTGCGCATAAAAATCCGCTATCACCGAAAGCGCTTCGGGCATCCGAACCGTTTCGTCAAAAACTATCATTCCGCCCGAACCGAGCATCGAGCCTGCCTTCAACAATGATTCGTAATCGAGCAGCACGCCCTCGCACTCTTCAGCCCTCAGCACGGGCACAGATGAACCGCCCGGAATCACGGCCTTCAGCTTGCGCCCGTTCGGCACTCCGCCCGATTCATTGTTGATGAAATCCATCAGCGGATAGCCCATTTCCACTTCGTATACGCCCGGTTTCGCCACGTGCCCCGACACGGAAAAGAGCTTCGTCCCTTTGCTCTTCTCAGTCCCCATCGCTGCATAAGCCGCGCTGCCATTCGCTATGATCCAGGGCAGCGCGCAGAGCGTCTCTACGTTGTTGACTACGGTCGGCGATGCGAGGAATCCATGAGTTGCGGGGAAGGGAGGCTTGATGCGCGGATAACCTCGATTGCCTTCGAGCGATTCTATGAGCGAAGTCTCTTCGCCGCATATATAAGCTCCCTGGCCGAGGTGCAGATATATGTCTAAAGCGTAGTCGCGTCCGCAGACCGAAGGGCCGAGTATCCCCGCTTCGTAAGCTTCGTCGAGGGCTTTTTGCAGGGTGTGAGCGATGAACTCGAATTCGCCGCGCAGGTATATATAAGAGAGATGGCAATCAAGCGCGTAGCAGGCTATAGCCATGCCTTCGATCAAAAGATGCGGGTCGCACTCCATAAGCTTGCGGTCTTTGAAAGTGCCCGGCTCGCTCTCGTCCGCATTGCATAGCAGATAGGTCGGCTTGTCGGAATTCTTGGGCACGAAACTCCACTTCATCCCTGTAGGAAATCCCGCCCCTCCTCGGCCGCGCAGGCCGCTCGCCTTCACCTCTTCGATGAGGGCGGCAGGCTCCATCCGGAGAGCCTTTTCGAGCGCCGCGTAGCCGCCGCGCTCGCGTACACGGCCGATCTCGACCTGATCCGGCTCGTCTATATTCATCAGCAGAGTCTTAATCATTAGCCAGCTTCTCGATTATCTCGCCGACGCTTTCGGGCGTCAGGTTTTCATAGTAGCGGTCGCCCACCTGCATCGCGGGCGCTGTGCCGCAGGAACCGAGGCATTCGGTCAGGTTCCAACTGAATTTTCCATCTTCGGTTATCTCTTCGGCCTCGACTCCGAGGCGGCGCTTTATCTCGTCCACGCATGGGTAAGTGCCCATCAGCCAGCAACTCACGTTGCGGCATATCTCCATGTGATACTTGCCTACGGGCTTCTTGCGCAGCATCGTGTAGAAGGTCGCAACGCTTAGAACGTCGGACGCCGGATAGCCCATAAGGCTGCCGACATATTCGGCGACCTCCTGGGAGATCCAGCCGAATTCTTTCTGAGCAAGTATGAGCACGGGTATCAAAGCGGGCCGCTTCTCAGGATAGCGTTTCAGTATGGCCTGATACTGCCGCATAGCTTCTTCGTTGAACTGGATCATCGGTCAAGCTCTCCCGCAACTATATTGAGACTGCCTAGCGCGCCGACCGCATCGGCCAGAAGCCCCCCTTCGATCAATTTCGGAAAGGCCGAAAAGATCGGAAAACACGGCCCGCGCGCGTGACATCGCCACGGCCGCATCGAGCCGTCTGAGACTATATAAAACCCAAGCTCGCCATTGCCGCCTTCCGTGTAGCCGTAGACCTCGCCCGGAGGAGTTTGAATGCCATGCATCACGAGCTTGAAGTGATTCATAAGGTCTTCGATGTTCGTGTAGACGCCCTGCTTGGGCGGCAGGGTTATGCGGCGGTCGTCTATCTGATAAGGCCCTTCGGGCAGGTTTTCGAGCGCCTGCTCGACTATGCGAAGGCTCTGTCGCATCTCTTCCATTCGAACGAGATAGCGGTCATACACGTCGCCCCGGTTGCCGACCGGCACTTCGAAGTCGAAGTCTTCATAACTCGAATAAGGATGCACCTGTCGAATATCGTAAGGCACGCCCGCGGCCCTCAGCATAGGCCCTGTCATGCCCCAATCAATCGCATCTTCCCGGCTGATCTCGGTTATCCCGATGGCGCGCTGCTTGAACAGCCGGTTGTGAGTGTTGAGCTTGTGAACGTCGTCTATGTAGCGAGGCAGACGTTTGAGAACCTCGCGGCATCGCGGCACGAAGTCTTTGGGAATATCTGCGGCAAGCCCTCCGACCCGCACATAGCTCACCATCATGCGGACGCCTGCGGTCATCTCAAGCAGATCGTATATCTCTTCGCGCGGCTCGAAGGTGTACCAGAAATTCGTTATCGCGCCCATATCGACCAGGTTCGTGCCTATGCAAACCATGTGGTCCATTATGCGCGACAGTTCGCCGAGTATGACGCGAATGTACTGGACTCGCTTGGGCACCTCTATGCCGAGAAGTTTTTCGACCGCAAGCGCATAGCCCACGTTGTTTAAAAACGACGACATGTAATTGAGGCGATCCGTGTAAGGGATGACCTGATTCCATTGATGCGTTTCGGCCATCTTCTCGAAGCAGCGATGGAGATAGCCTATTTCAGCATCGGCATCAGTGATTCTTTCGCCGTCGAGGCGTGCGACTATTCTGAGCGTGCCGTGAGTTGCCGGATGCGACGGGCCTATGTTGATTATGTTAGGCTCGCCGCTTATGCGGTCGTGCGCTTCCGTATCGCGCCATTCGGTCTGATACTCAAGCGGCAGCTTGTAATCGCGCGACAGAGGAGTGCGCGCGCCCGGCTCGTGATCTTTACGGAGCGCGTGGCCTACGAACTCTTCGTGACAGAGTATGCGGCGCAGGTCCGGGTGGCTGCGAAAGTTTATGCCGAACATATCGAAGGTCTCGCGCTCCCACCAGTTGGCCGTCTTCCATACCGAATGGACCGAATCGATTTCAGGGGCGGACTCGGGCAGCATTGCTTTCAGGCGCAGGCGATGGCCGTGATCTACGGAATAGAGATGATAGACGACGTTGAATCGCTCTTCGGGCGTCTTGCCCGGATGGCCTAGATAATCAAGCCCTGTGATCGAAGCGAGCAGATCGAATTTGGTCGCGGGGTCTTCTTTGAGCGCGCTGCAAATCTCTTTCACGCGGTCGGGCCGGATGGTGATCGCAAGGTCGCCGCGAAAGTCATTTACGTCGAGCACCTGATCCTGGAAACGATTTTCTATAGCGGCGATTATGGGATTTTCGGGGGCGGCAGGTTCGCGTGTGATTTGAACGAGTCGAACGGCTTCGCGCGCCTGTTCGTCTGCTATGAGAAGTGTTTTGGGCGAGCTTATAGTCACCTCTTTTTTGATGCGTTCGCGCAAGTCCTGGCGGGCGTCGGCGTCTATGAGCGATTCTTTCTCGATCAAATCCTGAATCATCAAAACGGCCTGCATGACGGCTTCAGGCGACGGAGGGCAGCCGGGGATGTAAACGTCTACGGGGATGATCTCATCTATGCCCTGCATGACGTGGTAAGCGCGATAGAAGCCGCCAGAGGTTGCGCACGCGCCCATGGAGATGACCCACTTGGGTTCGGGCATCTGGTTGTAAATCTTTTTGAGGACCGGCCCCATCTTGTCGACTATGGTTCCCATGACCATCAAAAGGTCTGACTGTCGCGGCGAAAATCGGACGACTTCGGCTCCGAACCTCGAAAGGTCGTAGTGGGCCGAGACTACGGACATAAACTCTATGGCGCAGCAGGCCGTGCCGAACGGCATGGGCCAGAGCGAGTTTTTGCGCGCCCAGTTGGCCACATCGCTCACGCGCGTGGTGACGATGTTATCGCCTATGACGGATTCAATACCCATTATTCAACCCCTGTTCTTCAAGTCCTTCGTCGCGGAGAATTTCGTGTTCGCTCGTCTTCGAAGTGTTTCATTCAACCTTATTCGATCTTATCTGCCGCGCACAAACGAGTCAAATTTCGGCCCTGAAAGAAAGCGAGGCAGGCCGCCGGTTTTCAAAAATTCAAGGTCGCAAGCGCCCCTCCGAAAAGACTTGAAGCACGAGAGTTTCCAATCTACAGATAAGGTCTTGGGTTGTCAACGAAATCGTTCGCCTGAGAAAAAGCCTTTTTTCGAATTGCCTTACCTTCTCGCTACGTGCGGGCATTCATCAATCAGGCGGGGAAAACGGTCACGACTATATCGCGCCGTCGGGGACCGTTGCATTCCACGAGCAAGACCCTCTGCCAGGTGCCGAGCCTCAGCCTTCCGCCCGAAACGGGAACGGTCAGACTCGCTCCCAAAATGGAAGAGATCATGTGATCGGGTGCGTGCGAGGGGTCGTGCGCGTGGCGGAATTTTATCTGCGGGATCAAGCGTTCGAGCACTTCCATGAGGTCTTCGTCAGTGCCTTCGATGGCTTCGCCTGTCGTGATTCCTGCCGTCGTGTGTGTGACGAATATATTGCACAGCCCTTCGCTGACGGCTGCCTGATCGAGAAATCTTTCGACGTGCGAGGTGATGTCGAGCACCTGCTTGTCGCGGCTGGTTGAAACGGTTATGGTTGTCGCAGGCATAGCCTTTCAGTATAGACGGCCGCGAGCAAAAGGCAAGATCACGACCGGCATGTAGATGCTCAGAACATGTGCGATGGACTTCGCCCATCCCGCCTGCGCCCGGCGGAGCGGGAATTCGCTATGATCCGAATTGTGTTCCTGTAGCTATAATCTATTCTTCACTACTTTCGGGTGCTGCCGCCAATCGGTAAAACTCTCGGAGTTTGGCTTGAAGGAGTTGCTTTTCGGGCAGGTGGGTTTGGTATTCGGCGACCAGGGCAGGCGAGAGCGCACGGCTGAGTGCGTACTCAACTACTTCGTCGTCTTTCGACGCGCACAAGAGCACGCCGATCGAGGGGCGCTCGTGAGATTTGCGCACATCGCGGTCAATCGCTTCCAGGTAAAATTCCAACTGCCCCAGATACGCGGGTCGAAACTTATCCACCTTCAACTCGAATGCCACCAACGCCTGCAATTCACGATGAAAGAAGAGCAGGTCGGGGCGGAAATCCTCCCCTCCCACCTGCAACAGATACTGCTCGCCGACAAAACAGAAATCGCGTCCGAGTTCGCACAGAAAGCGGCGAAGGTTCGCGACCAGCGCCCGCTGCAACTCCGATTCGGAATGCGAATCGGGCAGCGCCAGGAAATCCACCAGATAGGCGTCTTTGAAGATCGTTTCGGCGGCCGGATGCAATTGCATCATCGCTGCCGACACCTTTGGCGGATTGAGAACGGCGCGCTCAAACAAAGCCATATTGATTTGCCGCTCCAATTCGCGCTTGCTCCATCGTTCCCGGATGGCCAGACGCATATAGAATTCGCGCTCCTCAGCCAGCTTGCAGCGCGAGAAAATGATCAGGTTGTGCGTCCACGACAATTGTCTCACCAGCGGTGAGACTTTTTCATCGTCCCGGTAGATTTCATAAAACTGACGCATCCGAAACAGATTCGGGCGCGTGAATCCCTTGAGGTCAGGATGATGGCGCTTGATGTAGCGAGCCAATTGCTCAACTACGCCTTCGCCCCATGCTGTAGCTTCCAGCTTGAGGCTGATGTACTGACCTATGCGCCAATAGAGATCGATCAGCACAGTATTGACTGTCTGAAACGCCTGCTGCCTGGCTCGCTGAATCAGGTCTACGACTTCGGCAAAAGAAGATTCCAGATCAGGCGCAGGACTGAGAGGCGTGGCGCGTAGGCGAGTGGATGGAGGTTTCTTTGAGGGTGCCATTGCGTTACTCCTTTCACTATATTGCCGATAACCCGGTGAGGTTTATCATTTCACATCCGCTGCTACGAGAAAGCCCTCCACACTCATCCGCACATAGTAAATTTGACAAATCCTCGCCGCATCGAACACCTGCTTGTCGCGCTTCGTCGTTATGGTGATGGTCGTCTGCATGGCATTTCAGTATAGACGGCCGTGAGCAGAAGGCAAGATCACGACCGGCATGTAGATGCTCAGAACATGTGCGATGGACTTCGCCCATTCCGTTACCGCCTGGCGGCGAGAAAATCTCATAATGGCCAAGCTGTGTGTCGGCAATGAGTGTTATTCGGTCAACGAAAAGGACTTATGCTTGCCATCAAGCGTAATGAAGAACCGGTTGAGTACGTTGCGTCCTAATAATACGTTGCTCCGAGGGGTGACGATGCAGCGCACCGATGCCACGAGAAAGCCCTCCACACTCATCCGCACATAGTAAACCGGACGCTGTGAATAAGTGCCGTCATAACCGCGTGTCCATATCTGGCCTTTGGGAGTGAGGCTTAGTTGCGCCACCAGTCGTTCGGGAATCACTGTGATGTCCGCGCCGGTATCAAGCTTGCCGCGTAGCGCGCCGCTCTCATCGCCAGTGACCGGATGAGCGACCGTCACATCCGCGACCGGCGCGGGCGGATTAAAGCTCGCGTCATAAGCGGGCATTGCTAACTCACCGCCTCCGGCGAGGGCAGATCGTAGACGGTCGGTTGCCGCTCGACACGTGCGATGTAAAAAGGCACATCGCCCAATCGTTCGTACATGCGACGCGCCAGCTCCTCGTCATCCGGCCCGTGCCCGACCACGCGTCCGCGATAGAGCGCGACGAATTGCCCTTCGTAACGTTCGAGCAATTGCTCCAGTTTGCGCTGAAACGTTTGCGCTTCAACAGCCCAGGGTTCGGTCGATTGCTCCGAAGTCTTGATATTAGCCATACCGTTTCACCTCCTACAGCCAGTATAACGAAACACGCTTTGACAAATCCTCGCCGCATCGAACACCTGCTTTGTCGCGCTTCGTCGTTATGGTGATGGTCGTCTGCATAGCATTTCAGTATAGACCTCCATCGGCAAAAGACAACATCGAATCCTGGCCTTTGACAAGCGGCGAGGCGGTGATAGTATCAGAACCGGTCTGAACGATAATGTGGAGGAGAGGGCATGAAAATATTCGGCAAGCGGCTGTCTGAGTACATCGGGTTTCAGAGAATTTTCCTGCTACTGATTCTGGTGGTGGGGCTTTTGCGGCTGGCGCTTTCGGTGGGCGATGTTTCGATCTCTCTAGTGAAATGGTTCAGCATCACGGGGCTGATGTTGATCGGGTTCGTTTACTATTCCATACGTGTTCACACGAGCGGGTTCGGCAGCTACAAACAACTGCTCGCGGTCCTGGCGATTCAATGGGCGCTGGCTCAGGCGATCATCATAGGCGGCATCGCTCTTGCCATCTTTAGCGGCAAAGACAACGCCTACAGCATTCCCGAATACAGCGGTGGCAGCGACGGCAAGACCTGGTTTCATGCGCTCGCACACCTGGTGGTAATCATTGTCGGCACGCTCGTATTCTGGGGGGTCGGGTCTGCGTTGATGTTCTTCACAAAAAAGATGGGACCGGCCGGCAATGCCACTGCGGCAGATTCTTGAGAGCTATACTCTTGAAGGCTATAACCGGCGGGCCATCACATAGAGAGCGAAAGCCGTAGCGATCAACGGGTCATCCTCTTTGACCAGGTTGTTCGAGTTCCGAAAGCTGCCGTCGTCGGCCTGCGGAGGGAGTTCGACCGGCAAAAGAGGCAGGACTCGGGAGATCGCGTGCGCGTAGTAGAATCGCAGTCCCGATCCCCATCGCTGGTCAGTTCCCTCGTCGAAGCCCGGCGCGCGGTCAGTCTGGTGATGACGCTTGAGCCACCCGATCGCTTTCTCGATGCGCGGGTCCGCGTCGGGAATGCCGGCAGCCCGCAAGGCCAAAACACCGTCCGCCGTCGTAGTGCCATAGCTCGCAAAAAGGCCAACACCGCTCTCACCGGCCTTGTTGATTTCAGGATTTACGGGAGAGAAGTAGAATCCTCCATCGGAATTCTGTGAGCGTTCCAGATACGCAAGCGCCCGCGTCATCACCGGGTCGGAAGCCTGAACGTCCGAAAGCTGCAAAGCCTCAAGCACGTATCGCGTCATAGACAGATCGACATGCCCCGCTTCCGGGGGACGGCGAATCGCCCCGCCCATACCCCACCCGCCATAAGGAGCGTCCTGTGGCGTCCATCCGCCGGCCTCGCTGAACTGCTGCGCGCGTAACTGCGCGACCATAGGCTCGATGGCTCTCTCATATCCGGGACTCCGGGCCTTAACCATCGCGGACACGGCTAGAGCCGTAGCGTAGTTCGGATAATCTGCGGCCGTGTCGTCGATCAGGCCGAGAGCGCCATCGCCATTCGTGTTGGCCTTGATGAACGCGAGCGAGCGCTCGACGCTGCGACGCGGATGTGACGATGCGCTGTCGGGCACGCCCAGCAGGGCGACGAGGACGAACGGAGTCAACGATTGTCCGGAGCGCAGCAGCCCGTATGTCTTGCTGTGAAACCCGCCGTCATCGGACTGTTGCGCCCACAGGTACTCTGTCGCCTTCACGAGCAACGCGCTCCCACGCCGATGTGAGCATCCGGTCGCAACCGCGCCGCCCGTCATTGCGGCCGCGGCCAGTGCGTTCAGCAGGAATGTGCGACGGTCAATTCTCACGATCAGGGGTCAGGTTGAGGATCGCCGCGCTGGTCACGGCGACTCGTCCGGTAATGCAGTGGTGACCGGCCCAAGTACCATCGTCGTTCTGAAGTTTCAGAATCTTCGCGGTGATCTTCGAATACCACTCGCTCCATCCCTTACCGCCCGCGCGCTTCAAGCCGTCGCTGATGTTGAGATAGGAGAAGAACTCCTCTCCGCCTATCGAACCGTAACCTTCGACGAACTTCGAATCGGAAAGCTTGCGGTTGATGGCGGCGATCTCCTTGGAGTTCTTCTTCCGATCCTCCGGCGTGCGGCTGAGTTGCTCAAGGGCCTGCGCATCTTGATATAGCTCTACTCCGGCGGCTGCCGAGACGGTAACGGACGTCGTAGATACACCGCTCACCCCGCCGGTAACAGAACCGGTTCCAACACCGGCACCGCTGCCGGCGGCTGAATCGCGCTCCTTTTGATTGTTCACCGTGTAGGTATCCGCACGCGCCATTACCTCTTGGTCCACTTTCACACCGTTCTTGCTGGCTTCGTACAAACTGCGCGAGGCGAGCGAGGTTCCAAGCAGCGGCGCCCAGCCGCCGCCGAGATTCCAACTCCCGTCGCTCTTTTGATTTCGCTCGATCTTGCTCACGCATTTTTCCAACCCCTTCCGCACGCGCAACTTTTTGGCATTGGCAAGCGGAATGTCGACCTGCGCGAGCAGCATCGAGGCGAGGAAGGTATCGATGTAAGGTCCGAGCTTACGCTGTATCTGTGTCTGTTTGACATCGGTGATCGAGAGGCCGTCATTAGGGCTGGCCTCGACCCTTTGCAGAATGAAGTCTATTGCGCGTTCGACATTGGGCCTGTACTGATTGCCGGCTCGCATAAGCGCGAGCGCCGCGAGCGCCGTGTTCGCCACGTCATTTCCTTGCGATTCGAGGGACTCAGTCCGCCGGTTATGCGATGCTGCGCCCCCATCCTGCCCCCACCCGCCATCGGCGCCCTGTACCGAGGCGAGCCACTTTGCGCCTTTTTCTATCGCCGTTCTGACCTGGTTCGGCGCGACCGGAGTCGTCGCCGCGCCCGTCTTTTGCTCGGTAATGACCGAGCTTTCTCTGTTGCTCGCTTTGCTGCTGAGGCCCTGAGCCCAGATGGCAGTACACCCCAGGAGCGCAAGCGAAACGAAGGTTACTACGGATTTCATGTGATACCTCCTTTTGATGCTGGAGCCGGTAAAGGTTTCGGGAAAGCGATTCGGGCTGAAATTTAGAACGCGCGGCTGGCTGAAAAGTTGCAAACTAATCTTCTCGACGATGAGAGTCAATCTCCTGAGATCGCATCTTCACAACGCCATTCGTATCAATCGAGATAATCGACTATGGAAATCTCGCCTGTGAGCGTGCGATGCACGGGGCATCGCCGGGCTATCTCAAGAAGCCGCGCGCGCTGCTCGGCGCTCAATTGGCCCGTGAGTGATATGAACCGCTCTATGCGGCTGATGGACCCTTCTTTGGTTTCGCACGTCTCGCAATCCTTCGCGTGAATGCGACTGTGAGTGAGGCTTACCTCGACTTTTTCAAGCGGCCATCCTTTTCTATTGGCATACAACTGCAAGGTCATGGAGGTGCATGCGCCGAGCGCGGCAAGCAGGAATGAATAAGGGTCAGGCCCGGCATCGCTTCCGCCCGCCTCGCGCGGTTCGTCCGCGATCATCTTGTGAGACCCGGCCGTTATCACCTGCTTCAAGTATCCGTCCGATGCGACTATAACTTCTGCCATGATTTTTTCCTTTCGATTCGTACTCATCTATTCAATCACCAGCCTGATAGCTGACGGCTGATAGCTGATAGCTGATAGCTGACGACTGACGGCTGACACTACTCGCGGCTCGCGGGTTTGTAATAATGTCGGCCTCGCAACGCTTCGGGCAGGCACTCCATATCTTCTGCGCGGCCCGATTCGAAATCGTGCGCGTACTTATATCCCTCGCCGTAGCCGAGTTGTTTCATGAGCGAAGTGGGCGCGTTTCGCAAATGCAGGGGCACAGGCTCGCGTTCGGTTTCGAGCGCGTCTTTGCGAGCGGCGAAGTACGCTTCTATCACAGCATTCGATTTCGGCGCGAGCGCAAGATAGATCGTCGCCTGTGTGAGCGCAAGGCGCGCCTCCGGCATCCCTATGAAGTGCGCCGACTGCATGGCCGCGACCGCCTGCACTAGCGCCATCGGGTCTGCCATACCTATATCTTCCGAGGCATGATGCACGAGCCTTCTGGCTACGAAGAGCGGGTCTTCGCCCGCTTCGAGCATGCGCGCGAGCCAGTATATGGCTGCATCAGCATCCGAGTTGCGAATCGATTTTATGAAGGCCGAGATCAGATTGAAATGCTCTTCGCCCGCCTTGTCATACCTGAGCGTTGCGCGCTGCATCGCTTCGCGCAGCGTCTCATCGCTAAACGCGCGCGCGCCCGCTTCACCGGTTTCCGCAATCGAGGCAGCCAACTCTAAGGTATTGAGCGCAACGCGCGCATCGCCCGATGCATAGACGGCTATCGCGCGCAATTGTTCGTCCGACGCGATGATGATTTCTTCGCCGAGACCGCGTTCCTTATCCGTGAGCGCGCGGTTCATTATGGCTATCAGGTGTTCGGCCGTGAGCATTTCGAGCACGAAGACCTTCGAGCGCGAGAGCAGCGCCGAGTTGACCTCGAACGATGGATTTTCGGTCGTCGCGCCTATCAAGATTATCGTGCCGCTTTCAACGTAAGGCAGAAAGGCGTCCTGCTGCGCCCGGTTGAAGCGATGTATCTCGTCTATGAATACGACCGTGCGGCGGGCGGTTTTGCGGCGGAACTCTTCGGCTTCGGCCATCACCTGACGGACTTCGCGTATGCCCGATATGACGGCGCTGAAGGGCGTGAAGCGCGCTCGTGTGCGGCGAGCGATTATGCGCGCGAGCGTGGTTTTGCCGCTGCCCGGTGGTCCCCAGAATATGAGCGATTGCAGGCGGTCTTCTTCGATCATCTTTCTGAGCGCACGGTCAGGGCCGATGATCTTTTCCTGGCCCACGAATTCATCAAGCGTCAGAGGCCGCATACGGTCGGCCAGCGGACGTGTGGAGATATCGGCTTCCGGCTCTTGTTGAGCGTCGGGTTCTTCGAAAAGTCTCTGTTCAAGGATTGCGGCCTTATCGCGTCTAGACATAATCGCCTCCCGGTTTGAAATAGTAAGACGACCGCCGGGACTCTTGCAATGAGACGGGACCGTCAGGCGATTATGAAATGTTTCGGGCGCGCGTCCCACTGCTCAGGCCGGTTCGAGGAATAATCGAAAGCCTTTCGAGATTTATAAACTGTGTGCATCCGCAATTTGACAAAGGTCGGCATCGCTGTTAGGATTGGTTTCGTTGACAGGTTTTCCTCTCCTTTGTTAACCTTTTTCCTTATTTTGCCAGCAGCCGCCGCCGCCGTTTGAGACATTATGGTGTTGGAGTCAGATTGATTGTGAGAAGAATCAAGTCTTTTGCCTTATTGATTTTCGCAGCTACGTTTTTAGGGACCGGGTGCGTCAGGAAAGTGACCGTGCCCGAAGACCTGCCGGTCGGCCCCGATATCTCGACCGATGAATTGATAAATCGGATAGATACTTATGCCGACATCACGACTTTTTCGGCTCAGGGGGATGTTTACTTCCGCAACTACTTCACATCCAAAGCCGCGAAAGCGGAAGAGTATCCCGAAGCCAGTCAGTTGATTCGTCTGCAACGGCCCGAAAACATCCGGCTGCGCGTCACTGCGCCCGTGATCGGAAAACAGATAGCCGATATGGTGAGCGACGGGCGGAAGTTCCGTCTGGCGATATACTACCCAGGCGATAAGCGCCGGTTCGTGCATGGCAGCAACCTGAAACAACTTCAGCGCATGGAGGCCGAGGATATCAAAGAGACCGAAAACAAAGAACTGGCCGAGGCAGGCGGGCTGGTCAATATGCGGCCTCAACATATCACAGACGCATTTCTTATCAAGCCTACTACCGAAAACGACCGCATGTTGGTCTTTCGCGAAGAAGTGCGACAGACCGAACCCGATACTCGTCCGGGCAAAAAGAATCGCCGGGTAGACAAGAGGTACTACGTACTTTACGTGCTGGAGCGCGATGACGCAGGAAAGGTCGAACTGAGGCGCAAATTCTGGTTCGACAGAACTCTGTCGGGCACTCCGCTCGTGCGGCAACAGATTTTCGAAAACGGCATAGGCCGCCTCGGCAGCGACGTCACCTATTTCGACTGGTTCGCATCGCCCGATAGCCGCAGGGTTTTGCCGGGCCGCGTATTGATAGACCGGCGCAATGATGGCTATAGCATCGTGCTGACCCTGAAGAAAAGCTCTGTGGAGATCAATGCGAAACTGCCTAATACCACGTTCGTCCTTGAGAACAAAGAACAACTCGAAGAGATAGACCTCGATGCGCCGCGCAAGGCGAAGCCGCCTCGCCCTTCGAACTGAGATGAACAGTCTCATAGTAGCGAACGTCAAACAACGTCCCCTGCGCACCGCAGTCAGCATGGCGGGCGTGGCGCTCGGCGTCATACTCGTAGTGCTGACGGTGGGGCTTGCGCGCGGCGTCATACGCAGTACGTCCGAGCGACAGACCAACGTCGAGGCCGAACTGCGGTTCTTCCCTCCTGGGACCATGCCTACTTCCGGGAACTATCTTACGCTCTCGGCCCGCTACGCAGACGCCTTTCTCAAAGGCGTTCAGCCTTCTGAGGAAGACCCGGATGTGGAACCGAAACCGCCCATTCCGGGAGTGGCGGCCGCTACGCCCGTAGGAGAGTGGGTGCAACCGAGCACAGGCGGCATCGGGTTCCAATTGGTCGACGGCATAGATTATTCGAGCTTTGTTAAAACCACCGCGCTTAAGATAGTCGAGGGCCGCGCGCTCGGTGACAGTCCCGGCTCGGAGTACGAGGCGATAGTCGACCGCTACTACGCCGAAAGCAGCAAAGGAACGGACGGACGGAAGGTTGAGGTCGGGAGCACTATCGAGGTGCTGGGCCATGATTTCAAGGTCGTGGGCATATACGAACCGCCTCTGCTTGCGCGGGTCAAGATACCGCTTCGCACGCTGCAAGACCTTCTGGGCGGCGCGGAAAATTGCACCTTCATAATGATAAAGACCACCACCCCTGAAATAGCCGAACAGGTGAGAGACTCGATCAAACATTACTATCCCGGCAATCCCGTGTTGCTGACCTCGGAACTCCCCGCGCTCTATTCGCAGGGGATAAAGCCGCTCAACATATTTCTAAACGTGGTCGTAGGGCTTGCCATGGTTATAAGCACGCTCGTCATACTGCTCGCGATGTACACGACCATAATCGAACGCACACGCGAGATAGGCATCCTAAAAAGCCTCGGCGCGTCGAAGCGATTCATCGTGACCACTATCGAAAAGGAGGCGGCTTTGATAAGCGCGATGGGCGTCGTCCTGGGATTTCTGATCGCGGTCGCGGGCAAATACGGCATAGAAGCGAATACGAAACTGACTATCGATATAGAATTGAAATGGCTTCTGATCGCCGCAATCATAGGACTCGTCGGCGGTCTTGTAGGGGCATTTTATCCGGCCCTGCGCGCGGCCAACCTCGACCCTGTGGAAGCCATCAGTTATGATTAGGTTCGGCTATCAGCTATCAGCCGTCAGCCGTCAGCTATCAGCTATCAGCCGTCAGCTACATAGCGAAAGCTGAAAACCACTGATGGCTGAGGGCTGAAGATTATGAAGACAGTTCTCGAAACAATGGATTTGAAGATGGTCTACCACGTGGGCAAGGTGGACGTGCCCGCTCTGCGAGGGTTGAACGTGTCGGTCGGCGCGGGCGAATATGTAGCCATCATGGGACCATCGGGCTGCGGCAAATCGACTTTTCTTCACATAGTCGGAGGGATGCTGCAACCGACATCGGGCCGCGTGCTCATAGATGGCGAAGACCTGACCGTGATGAGCGACAAAGAGCGCACGGATTTGCGCCGCCGAAAAATAGGGTTCGTCTTCCAGCGATTCAACCTCTTCCCCACGCTCACGGCCGAGGGCAACTTGAAACTCGCCGAGCGAATATACTCGAACGGGTCGAACGGCGGAGATTCAGCGCGCCGCCACGAAGTGCTCAAATTGCTCAGGCTGGAGAATAAGATTCATCATAAGCCGCTCGAACTGTCGGGCGGAGAGCAACAGCGAGTGGCCATAGCGCGCGCCATCATCAACCGTCCCGCTATACTATTGGCCGACGAACCGACGGGCAATCTCGACAGCGAAAACTCTCAAATCGTGCTCGATATGATGAGAGGACTAAATAACGAGTTCCGTCAGACGATCATCATGATAACCCATAACCCGGAAGCGGCGGCGCGGGCCGACCGCGTTATCGAGATGCGCGACGGGCATGTGGTCGAGCCGGAGCAGGTTCGAGAGGAGACTCATAGGTGAGGCTTGTTCTCGCAACATTGAAAGGCGTGCTCTTCTGGTCCTACGAGCGAGGAACCTGGCAGTACGACCTTATGTGCGTGCTCATCCTCGCTTTCGTCTTCTTAGGCCCGAACAGCGTGTTTCACAGACGCCATACCGCGCCCGCAAGCAATCTGACGTTCGTCGCCCGCGAAGAAGTGAAGCCCGAAGACGATTCGGATCTTGAGCGGAAGATAGCCGAGCATCTATCTAAAAAGTGCGGCTGCGAGGTGAAGGTTTCGCATATCGAGCCGCTGATGGACAGGTCGGGCAATCTCAAAGGCTATCAGGTCACTTTGAAATAATCCCCCGTTATCATTATCCTTAAACAGTATGCAGCGCGTGCGAAACATAATCATCGTTCATGGACTGTTGACATAACGAAAGCCAGAGGTTTTAAAGATGAAGCAACTAAAGATATTCTTCCCGGCCGTTGCGCTGCTCGTAGCGGCATCATTTTCTACTTCTACGGTCGGCGCGAACGGCCGCCTCGATCAGGTGCTCAACCGAATGCAGCAGGCCGCCAAAGGTATCACCACGCTTTACGCGAAGATGAATCAGGTGAAGCGGCTCAAAGATATTGGCGGCAGAGAGACTAACAGCGGCGATATTATTTTCAAGCATAAGGGGAAAGGCGATGACAGGGTGCGCATTAATTACGATAACGGCCAGCAGGTCTCAGTCGACGGCAAAGAGATAATCCTGTATCAACCGTCCATCAACCAGGCCATTATCACAAACAGAAATGCGCTGTCCTCAGAGAACCAGGAGTTCGCCTTCTTCTCGACGCCCTACAGCCTGACCGCCGCGCAACTCAAGAGTCGCTATACGGTGGTCCACCTGGGCGAAGAGCAGGTCGGAGGGGTCACAACGTCCGTGCTCAAGCTCACGCCCAAGGGCAAGTCGTCCGTGCGCGAGATGAAGTGGTGGGTAGACCATTCGTCCTGGCTGCCGATTAAAACCGAAGTGGTCGAACAAAACGAGGACGTTTCTACTTTCACTTTGAGTAATATGAAATTAAACGGCGGGATTGCCGACAGCGCGTTCAAGATCAAGTTTCGTCCCGGCACCAAGGTAATCAAAGGATAATTGGCCGACTCTCATTATCACAGGCGGTTCAATCCGAGGGCCTCCGCAGCAGTGGCCTTTCGAATCTCTGCCATAATAGTTGCCTCCGCGGGTTGCAGAGATTTGTCTCGCCGACACGAAAAAAATAATCGCAAAACAATCTCATTTTGAGAAGATTTTTCTTTATGTGGAAATCTCAGTTTGAGATAATCACGGCATCGGAGAGGGCGAGTTGAGGATACTCAGCAAAAAGGCGCTCAGAGAATTCTGGGAAAAACACCCGGACGCGGAAAAGCCGCTGCGGTACTGGTACGATGTGACTAAAAAGGCCGATTGGAATAACTTCTCCGATGTTCGCCGGGATTTTCGCTCTGCCGATGTGGTTGGTGACTGTGTGGTATTCGACATCGGCGGCAATAAATATCGTTTGATTACGAAAATTGATTACAAGTACAAGACAGTCTACATACGATTCGTGCTGACTCATAAGGACTATGACAAGGGAGGATGGAAAAATGACTGCGGTTCCTAAGAAGATAAACAGGCAGAAGTACGGTCAGCTTCTTCAAGAAACGCTGCCCCGCGTCATCAGGAATGATAAAGAGCTTGAAGCTATGCTTGAGATTGTAAACAGGCTTATTTCAAAGAAGCGCGGTCCCGAAGAGGACGAGTTGTTTCTGCTCGTATCCTCGCTTGTGGAGACATACGAGAACGAACAATATGCAATCGAGCCACTGCCGCCGCTTGAATTTTTGAAGCAGATAATGGCCGACAGGAAGCTCAAGCAGAAGGATATAGTCCCTGTCTTGGGTTCGCAGGGGATAACGTCGGAAGTGCTTAACGGTAAGCGGGAGATTAGCAAGACTCAAGCTCGCAGGCTTGCTGATTTCTTCAATGTTTCTGTCGAGCATTTCATCTAAGCGGTGTCCTTCGACTACGCCGCGTATAGCAAAAAGAGAAGCAGGCTGATTCCGCCTGCTGCGATCGTCCAGAAAGCGATTTCGTGCAGTATGAGGCGGCTGCGAAGGAAGCGCGGATTGGCCTCTTTCATCCGGCGATGCAGGGCCGTAAGGACCGAGTGGGCCATAAATACTCCGAGGCCGAGCGCGCCGAGCGACATCAAACGCAGCGGCCACAAAAAGAAGACCCACTGCATCTCCACGAGCATCAACAGCCCGAACCCTATCGCAAGACTCCCGGCCGCGCTTATACAAAGCCCTGCGAAGTCTGCATCGGCGACCGGAATTTTCAGAGTGCCGGCTCTCGAAGCGGCCTCCGGGTCGTAAGCCATCGAAGAGCCGTAACTGGCAGGGCGCGCAGGGCGTCGCTCGGCGTCGTAAGCTTTTCTGGTCGCCTGATCGCTCAAAATATCGTGCGCCTCGTTGAGCGATTTCATATCCTCTTCGCTGCCGCCCCCGTCCGGGTGTCGCCTGCGCGCCTCGCTGCGATAGGCCCGGTCGATCTCCTCCTTGCTTGCGCCCTCGCTTATGCCGAGCACCGCGTAGTAGTCCTTGCTGGCATCGAACTTTCGCATATCGAATCCCGCCGCCACATTATAGCTGCCCGCGCCTCTATTCGATAGAATGTCCGGTGGTGTGTGGCAGAAATTTTTCGGCAGGGAAACGATATAAAGATTTGCTCAAGACCGGAGCGCGCGATTATCTCTCAGAGGATTTCTTTCTCAGGCGCGCCTCTACATTCGTTGGATTGGGTCGACAGATTCTCACACGGTCGCGGATGCAGATTCCTCGGACCTGAGAACGAGGTAAGCCATCTGACCGCTGTTTATGTCTACGTAGGCGTGCAGCAGCATAGGCACCCACAATGATTCAGTGAGAATGTAGAGCAAGGCGGAGAAGAGACCTATCGCCGCAGTCTTGATAACGCCTTGCAGTCCCTGGTAGATGTGACCCAGCCCGAACAATACCGATGACAGCAAGACCGCAGGAAGCAGGCCCGCGAACTGTGAAATATACCAGATCAGAAATCCTCTATAGAGTATCTCTTCGCTTATGCCTGCCGTGAGCGATAGCGCCGTGAAGCGGGTCATCTCCGTGCGGTCGTGCGGAAGTATCTCTGCGACCGGTTGCAATTGATCGCGCACCTGATTGCGGGCTTCTTCCGAGTTCTGGATCCTTCGCAATTGCAGAATGAGTCCGGCGATAGCGAGCAGGACGACTCCCAGCCCCGTCCAGAATCGCCAATGGAGAGGCAGGCCGAGGCCGAGACTGTCGAAAGGTCTCTGCGAAGAATTCCACACAAACAGCGCGCCTCCGGCCAGAATCCATAAGTCTCCGCGAAATGGGGACCGCCTTCTTTAGATGGCGGGGGAAATT
>JAKEHD010000655.1 GCA_022615215.1 Blastocatellia bacterium | reverse complement strand
TCTGTCGGGGAGCCGACTTCGAGGGAGACATCTCCGATCGAGGCAGCGCCGACCTGAACGGTGACCTGGCGCACGCCGGTCTTGAATCCTGTGGCTTCGATCTTGACTTCATATTCGCCCGGCTGAAGCGCGCGAGCGACGTAGACCCCTGCACCTGTCGTCGTGACGGTGATGGTCCTGGCGGTCTTCTTCGAAGTGATAGTGACTGTAGCGCCGGCAACCACTGCGCCGCTCGGATCAGTGACCGCTCCTTCGATGCTGCCGGTAGATTCCTGGGCCGGCGATGCGGCGGGCAAACATAAAGTGACAACCATGGCAAGGACCGTAATCATTGTGGTCCAGGTTTTTTTTGCATCTCTTTTCATTGAAATCGTACCTCCTTGAAGATTAGTTATTACCGGGCGCGCACGGATGAAATGCATTCAGAGCAGGTATTTGAATGCAAGCCGTACCCTCGCCGGTTGTGATCCCTGTGTGGACAAGTCCGGCGAGCAGCCCGGAAGACAGGCGCACCAAAACCTATGCGCCCTATCCGATTGTGTTGAGTGAGGTTTCGTTTGTCTGCTTTGCGGTGACCGGGCTTACTCGTTGTAATGCCCACTCCCTCCTCTGGTATTGATCCGATCACAGCCGCCGGGGTCAGGTGCGCCTATCTCCAAAGAGACATTTCCCCGTAACGGACTTCGAGTGGCTTTGGGCAGAAGCGACGATAAGTCTGGTTATGGATCGTCGTCAAAATCCTCCTTGTTGCTTGCTTTATCTGGTAGAACGCTCCTCTATCAAACCGGGACGAATGTAAATAAGAGCAAGCGCCGTTCCATCAGGGATGAGCATGTGATTCTATGTCTAAACAACAGAGTTTAAACAGGTTGAGTTATGACGCGAAGGCGTGCCTCGTTCTACGATCAAACGAATTTACAGCTTTTTACAGTTTTTTTTACGAAATTTCGGACACCATTTTAATGAATCTCAGATGCACATTTTTGAATTAATCATTTTTGAATTTCGTTCAAGTAAATGAATTCGCCTGATGACCGCTATTGAAATGACAGAAGTCCGCAGGAGGATGAAAAATCAGTTGCGAAGAGCTTGCTGCATCAGACATCAATGGTCAGTGCTCAGTGGTCAGTCAACACCGATCACGCATCACGCATCACGCACTCACACCCTGCATGGATAGCCGTTAAAGATTTCTTTCTTCCGCGTGTGCCCCTATAATCGTGATGGCGATTTTATTTTGGAAAGCTAATGTTATGTGCGGCATCTGTGGAATCGTCGGCCAGGCCGATGAACTGTTGATTAAAAACATGCTGGCGCGAGTGGCGCATCGCGGGCCTGATGATGAAGGCGTCTACGTCGCCGAGACCTCCGCTCAAGATCGCGTGGGGCTTGGTCACAGGCGGCTTTCGATCATAGACCTTTCGCCCGCAGGCCACGAGCCTATGGCGGACGCAAGCGGCCGTGTATGGCTTACCTTCAACGGCGAGATTTACAACTTCAAAGAAATTCGCGCCCGACTCGAACGCCTCGGCCACAGCTTCCGCTCCGAGACCGATGCCGAGGTCATCATGTATGCTTACCTCGAATGGGGCCGCGAGTTCCTCAGTCGCCTGAACGGCATGTTCGCCTTCGCCTTATGGGATTCGCGCGATGAAAGCCTGCTGCTTGCGCGCGACCGGTTGGGCATCAAGCCGCTCTACTACGCCGATACGCCCGCCGGGTTCGCGTTCGCCTCAGAGATCAAATCACTACTTGCTATCCCAGGATTTGAGCGCGCTATCGATTCGGCGGCGCTCGATCAATTCATGACTTTCCTATGGGTGCCTGATCCCAAGACGGCCTTTCGCGGAGTCTATAAGCTGCCGCCCGGTCACTATTTGATTTACCGCGACGGCCGCGCAGAGGTGCATGAATATTGGGATTTGAAATTCGACGAAGACCGCTCTCTCTCGGAAGATGAATGGACGCAAATCCTGCGTGAACAGATCGCTCGCAGCGTCCGGGCGCAAATGATTTCAGACGTGCCGCTCGGCGCGTTCTTATCGGGCGGGATAGACTCTTCCGCGATAGTCGCTCTGATGTCGAGCGCAGCAACGCACAAGGTCACGACTTATACTTTCGGCTTCACGCGCGAAGACCTGCGCTATGACATACTCGAAGACGACGTGAAGTACGCGCGCGTTGTGGGCGAAAAATTCGAGACCGACTACCATGAGGAATTTCTACATCCGCAGGTGATGGAGTTGTTGCCGAAACTCGTGTACCACATGGATGAGCCGGTAGCCGACCCTGCCGTCATAACGAGCTATCTGATATGCCGGGCGGCGCGCGAACGGCTCACGGTCCTGCTTTCAGGGATGGGCGGCGACGAAGTATTCGCAGGCTATCCGCGCCACCTGGCGGTGAAGCTGGCCGAAGCTTACAACCTCGTGCCTTCGTTCATCGCGCGCCCTATGGTAGCGGCCCTGCCGGGCGCAAGGCCCGGAAGATTCACGGCCCTGTTTCGCAACACCAAAAAGCTCGCGCGCTCGGCCGCCCTTCCCGCGCGCGAGCGTTACCTCGGGTTCGGCACTTATTTTACCGAAAGCGAAAAGCTCAAGCTCTACGCGGGCGATTTCAAATCGATCACCGAAGAAGCTGACGCTTACAACGAGCACAGAAAATATTTCGACCGCGTGAAGGATGAAGACTTCATAAACCAGATGCTCTACGTCGATCTGAAGACCTTCCTGCCCTGTCTGAACCTCACCTACACGGACAAGACGAGCATGGCTTCTTCGATGGAGGTGCGCGTTCCTCTGCTCGATCATGAATTGATAGAGTTGGCCGCGCGAATACCGGCCCGTTTGAAGCTCAAGGGGTTGACTCGCAAGTATATACTCAAGCGCGCGGCCGAAGCGTGGCTGCCGCGCGAGATAGTGCATCGAAAGAAAGCAGGTTTCAGCGCGCCCGTCCGCGCGTGGCTTGTGCGCGACCTCAATGATATGGTCGAAGACCTTCTATCGAAACAGAATATAGAAAAGCGCGGCTACTTCGATTACCGTAGCGTGCGGCAACTGATAGACGAAAACACATCCGGGCGCGAGGACAACGGCCTGAAGGTCTTTCAACTGCTGACGCTCGAACTCTGGCACCGCGCGTTCATTGACGGCGAAGCAGGAACGAATTCACCACAAACAGATTCCGCGACTCCCACACGAATCGCGCATCAGAAAAATTAGAGTAGAGGCGAAGCTGCGCTCTATGAATCCAAATTCCATGGCCGAAGACCTCAAAACGCGAGTGAAAGATTTCTGGCAGGCGAACCCTTGCGGGGCGAAGTTCGCCGAAGAGGGGATCGGCTCGCGTGAGTTCTTCGCTCACGTCGAGCGGCATCGCTACGAGACCGAGTGGCACATCCCCGAAGTGGTCGGATTCGACCGCTGGCGCGATAAGGATGTGCTAGAGGTAGGCTGCGGGCTTGGAACGGATGGCGTAAGATTTGCCCGCGCGGGCGCGCGTTACACAGGCATAGACCTGACTGAGCGATCAATAGAACTCGTCCGCAGGCGATTTGAATATGAAGGTCTCGCGGCTGAACTCAGAGCCGCCGATGCCGAGGCGCTGCCGTTTGCGGACTCAAGCTTCGACCTTGTCTATTCGCATGGAGTGCTGCATCACACGCCCGACACCGAAAAGGCCATCAATGAAGTCCACAGGGTGCTGAGGCCGGGCGGCACGGCTATGGTTATGCTCTATCACAGGCGCTCTTACAATTATTACGTGAACATCATGACGCTGCGCCGTCTGGGAGTGCGATTGCTCAGGTTCGATTGGGGACCGAGGTTCGTTCATAAACTTACGGGAGAAGACGAAGCGCGACTGAGCGAGCTTCAACGAGCTTACAGGCGCGACCCTGCTGCGCTTCTTGATCGCAACGAGTTCCTGAACCAGAACACGGACGGAGCGGGAAACCCTCTGGCCCGCGCCTACAGCCGGCGCGAAGCCCTTGAGATGTTTTCCCGTTTCAACGCAACTCGCGCAGAAGTCCATTTCCTGAACAAGCGATGGATTCCCCTGATCGGAAATCTTATGCCCCGCGCAGTGGAGCGGCGTCTGGCGCGCGTGGCGGGCTGGCACCTGTGGATAATAGCGCGCAAATGAAAAACATTCTCATCACAGGCGGAGCGGGATTCATCGGCAGCCATCTTGTCGAACGCGTCCTGAGCGACGGCGGGGCGCGGGTGACTATAGTCGACAACTTCGATGATTTTTACGCTTCTGCGATCAAACGCGCTAACATCGCTCATCATCTCGATCAGGCGGATTTCGAGATGGTCGAGGCCGACATCGCGGACTGGCAAGCGATGGAGGAATTGTTTGCGCGGTCGGGCTTCGACGCGGTTGTGCATCTCGCGGCGCGCGCCGGGGTTCGCCCGTCGCTTGAGCGCCCGCTTCTGTATGAAGAGAGCAACGTGCGAGGCACTTACACGCTGCTCGAAGCGGCGCGGCGTCATTCGGTTCCACGATTCATATTCGGCTCGTCGAGTTCCGTCTACGGCATAAACTCCAGAGTGCCGTTTTCTGAAGACGACCCCGTGAGTCAGGCCATCTCGCCTTACGCAGCGACCAAGATCGCGGGTGAAGCGGCGTGTCATGTTTACAGCCATCTCTACGATATGCGCGTCGTGTGTTTGCGGTTCTTCACCGTGTACGGCGCGCGTCAGAGACCCGATCTCGCCATTCATAAGTTCGCCCGCCTGATCTCCGAGGGCCGCCCCCTGCCCCTGTTCGGAGACGGCTCGACCCGTCGCGATTACACATACATAGACGACATAATATCGGGAGTGGCGGCCGCGATGGATTACGATCAGAGCCGCTTCGAAATAATCAACCTCGGAGGGTCCGAGACTACGGAGCTAGGTCGCCTGGTTGAGTTGCTCGAACGCGCGCTCGACAGGCGGGCCATCATAGAGCATCATCCGCCGCAGCCGGGCGATGTGCCGGTAACTTACGCCGATGTGAGCAAGGCTCGCAGATTGCTCGGCTATGAACCTGGAACGGATATAGAGGAGGGCATAAATCGCTTCGTCGAGTGGTTTAAAAATCAGCCTTCGAAATAGGCCCGGAGGGAGCAGGGGTGCAGGGGTGCAGAGGAGCAGGGGTGAAAGCGTGATGCGTGATTTGTTTGTCGTCTGTTGTCCGTTGTCCGTTGTTGCGATAGCGAAAGACTCCGCTAAAGAAACAACCGCCCCCCGGCCTCTCCTGGTTGCTTGCTCAGATCGCTTCGCGGGTCTAGTATTTTTCTGTAGAACGCTCTGCGTTCCACCGGGGACCGCTCGCCAAAACCAGACCGTCAGATCGAAATCGCTGATCGAATGCTTGATCGATTATGAGAGAGTACAGATTAAAAACCGTAGAGGAGTTCGAGCGAGAAGGACGCGGGCCGGAGATATCGGTCTTCCTGCCCGTCTACAACGAAGAAGAGAATATCGGGCCGCTCGATTTCAAGCTCCGCCAGGCGCTCGAAGAGTTGGGGCGCACTTACGAAATAATTTATGTAGATGACGGCTCGACCGACGAAAGCCTCGACCGTTTGCGTGAGCGCGCCGCGCAAGACCCGCGTGTGAGGGTGATCGCGCTGCGCCGCAACTACGGCCAGACCGCAGCCATGAGCGCGGGGATAGATCACGCGCGCGGAAAGATTTTGATCCCCATGGACGCCGATCTTCAAAACGACCCTGCCGACATAATCCGGCTGCTTGAGAAGCTCGACCGAGGGTATGACGTTGTGTCGGGCTGGCGTAAAGATCGCAAGGACAAATGGCTGACGCGAAGAATTCCATCTTCCATTGCCAATCGGCTGATCTCCAAAATAAGCGGCGTGCCTCTACACGATTACGGTTGCAGTCTGAAAGCCTACAGACGAGACGTGCTGTCGGACGTGAAGCTATACGGCGAGATGCATCGCTTCATTCCCATCTACGCGAAATGGGCAGGCGCGCGGGTCACCGAAATTCCGGTCGCCCATCACGCGCGCCACGCGGGAAGATCCAAATACGGATTATCGCGCACCATCAAGGTCGTATTCGATCTGATCACGATCAAGTTCATGTCGAGCTACCTGACAAAACCGCTCTACCTGTTCGGCACGGCTGGGTTGATATGCCTCGCGCTCTCGTTTATATCGGGCCTTTCGGCTTTCTACTACAAGTTCGTGCATGATGTACACCTGAACCGCATGCCGCTGGCAACGCTCGCCATGATAATGTTCGCGATGGGCATACAGTTCATCTTCATGGGACTGCTTGCGGAAATGATCGTGCGCACCTATCACGAATCTCAAGGCAAGCCGACCTATCTGGTCCGCGAGCGCATCAATATTGAAGATGAAAGCGAATAAGACTTCCAGAAGGGATGAAGGCCGCAAGGTGAAGGATGAAAAAGAAGACAGTAGCTTTCATCCTTCATCCTTCATCCCTCATCCTTCCGAACGCCCCAGCACCCCAGCACCCCTGCTCCCCTGCTCCCCTGCATCCTTGCATCGTGTCAAAGTGGCCGGCATCGCTATAAACAATTTGAGCGAGGCTGAAGTCCTGAACGCAATAGATGGATTGATCGCTCAGGGCGGGGCACATTATATGGTAGTAGTCAACGCGGCCAAAGCGGTTGCGGCCAGCCGGGATGAGCGGCTCAGAAGCGTGCTAGACGAGGCCGATCTCGTGACGGCCGACGGGATGTCCGTCGTGTGGGCCTCACGCCTCCTGGGCCGTCCGCTCAAAGAGCGCGTCACCGGCATCGATCTCTTCGAAAGACTCTTGGCCCGCGCTGAAGCCCGTGAGCTACAGGTATATTTTTTGGGCGCGCGCGAAGAAATCGTGCGCGCTCTTGTGGAACGCCTCACGACGCAGTATCCCAATCTGCGTGTGGCCGGTTACAGGAACGGTTACTTCGATCAATCGGAGGCCGAGGCTGTTGCCGAAGAGATAAAGCGAAGCCGGGCCGATCTGCTGTTTGTCGCCATAGGGTCGCCCGCGCAAGAGTATTGGATAAGGTCGAACCTCTCGCGCACAGGCGTTCGATTCGCGATGGGAGTAGGCGGCAGCTTCGATCATCTGAGCGGACGGGCGCGCCGCGCGCCGCAATGGATGCAGCGGACGGGCCTCGAATGGTTGTACCGTTTGTTGCGCGAACCACGCCGTCTCTGGCGAAGATACCTGGTAGGCAATACGCTATTTGTCTGGCTTGTCGGAAAACAATTATTGAAAGGCGACCAGCAACGTGATGCGTGAGAGAGGCAGGGGAGCAGGGGTGTTTTGAAGGATGAGGGATGAAGGATGACGAGATAGCTTCACTCCGGTTTTCAT
>JAKEHD010000654.1 GCA_022615215.1 Blastocatellia bacterium | reverse complement strand
AGCCGGCTGAAGTCGGTCAACGGAGCGGGGAGCACGTATGGATATGACGGGAATGGCGGCAGGGTGCGGGTGACGGATGGAGGCGAGGTGCGCTTTTATGTAAGGTCGAGCGTGTTGAAGAACGTGGCGATGGAGGTCAATTCGACTGGTGTGCGGCGGGCTTATGTTTATGCAGGCAGAAACCACTTGGTTGCAGAGCAGAGCACGGACGGGCAGTTCTATTGGCTGCACACGAACCATCTGGGAAGCGCGCGGGCGATGACCGACTCGAACGGGAATCTGGTTTACAGAGGGCAGTTCGATCCATATGGCCAGGTGTTGACTGAGTGGTCGTCGTCGGGCAACAACAATCTAAATACGAAAAAATTCACGGGATACGAGAGAGATGCGACGGGGCTGGACTATGCGAATGCAAGGATGTATAACTCCGGGCGGGGTCGGTATATGCAGCCGGACGCGGCGGGTTTGAATGCGGCAAGTTTCAGAAGACCACAAAGTTTAAACCTCTACAGCTATGTTGAAAACGATCCTGTCAACAGATATGATCCGACTGGTAGAAACGGGATATCAGTCAATCCATGTTCGATTATATTTTGTGGGAGTTCCATAAATGATAGCGTAACCACTACCGCATCGGTGAATTCGGGTGGTATCGGTTTGAGCGGTGAAGCTATTGTAGCAGAACTTTTTGATGGGGGCGGAGATGGTGGTGGTGGTGACCCTGGCCAAGACATACAAGCGTTAGCTCCATCATTCAGTGAGACAGATCAAACCACTGTTGACCAAGCTTTGAATATGGCAAGAAACCTAGTAAATGGTAATATTGGGTGTGACGAGGCGCTCAAGAATTACGGGGTCCCAAGTCTCGCAGCTCTGGTGGCACAACTGCGGGTTAGTGGTGGGGTAGATCTTGCTGGAGGGCCAGAAGGCCAAAATGTCTTTGATGGCCGTCGCGCCACGGCTGCAGAAGTGCGTGATGACGATGGGGTCCACCTTAGTGGACAACTGTCGCAACATACTTACGAGACAATCCTACTGTTCGAGCGGTAGAAACAGGATATTATATCTACGTTGGTCAACCATTTTTCAATCAGAACCAGAGTACTGTCGACCGGGCTGTCACGCTAATTCATGAAGCAGTACACCGTTTCGGGAATAAGAAAGATACTGATTTTGGGGCAACTAGACAAGAAGGAGCGGCAAATCTAACCAAAATATTAGTGCAAGCGTGTCTCAGCGATTGAGACTATCTTTAGATTGATAGAGCGTACAGCTTGATAATGTTATTATCAAGATTCAGATGATGTCAGGGCACATTTTGTATAATAGCACTAAGCTTGAGGTTAATTTGCGCAGAAAGCTATATTATCAGCAAGTTATCCCGCTAAATTCCTAGCGCACATATTCAAACCTGTTGCGATACACCTATCTACAAAAGTGCCTTGACATCAGGCTACCCGGCAATGTCAAAGAGCAAAAATGTCAGTAAAGGTAGTGATTGAGCTCCTTACTTAGCACTACATTGATTATGGCTAGACTGGGAATTGCTAGAATATTGATGTAAAGGGAGGTACAGCGTATGCTACATATTTGCATAGCGGCTATCATCAATCTATCCTTCACATATTTTATATCGTCATTGCAATTTAATAGAGCTGGCTTGTTTCAAGCGACAGAGGAGAGTTTTATACCGAAAGCTGGAAAAAAGGGAGAACACAAGTAATCCCTCAACAAGTTAAGGTTAGGTTAGGTTAGGTTAGGTTAGGTTAGGTTAGATGAGAATAAGACAAATTATAGAGCAAGCATCCAAGAAAAATCAGGCATGGAAAAATACTTGATTTCTTTCCAGCGCAGAGTTTCAGATGTAGCTAAAAGCAAAGGAATATATTTTGAGATGTGGGAAATAAATTTATATGAACGCAAGCCACTCTCAAGAGAGTTCCAGAGCAAGAACTTATTGCAGCCATATGAGCCAGGGTCCAAAGGAGATCATATTCCTAGAGAGAACACTGTCGCTGTACTTGCTCCACTGACTAAGTCAATGTTCCTCAATGGCATGGCGCTATATCCATCGAAGGAAACATCGAGATTTGGCATAGTTGGATATCCTCTGCTCTCTACACGTGTTATTAAGGTTGAGGATTTCTACTGCATCATAAAGGTGGCTAATTTTGAATTAAGGCCGACTGATCCTGGACGATTTAATTTCCTGGAGATAGAAATTATATTCACTAATAGTTATCAGCGGTAGTAGTTGAAACCCGAAACCGAGAGAGAGAAATCGAAGGGTATTCTGGCTGTCACGGTTCTTCAAACGGGTGAGTAAGACGAAGCATTTATGAAAAAAGCCGCTTCCCGGTTGAACGTGGCGATGCTTGGTACCCATACGGCTAAAGTTAAGCGTGAAAATGGGCGATTCAGTCGCTAAGAGTATCTCGGCGAGGGTAGAGCAAACTGTCCAGTTTGCGTTGTTTCCTCAATGAGCCGATGATCGAAGCAGAGCAAACTAGACAGTTTGCTCTACCCTCGCCGATACGCTTCCGGGCTTTGGGACAGATTATGATCAACCAGTTGGCAGAAGGGCCCACGCCTAACCTTAGCAATCCTTACATACCTATTCCCCTTCCTCGCTGATCCTCTCAACGGCTCTTACCGGTTGATTGATCTGTTGGGCCGAATGAACGCGCCAGCGCTCGTCATCGCGCGCCGGGAAGTCTTCGCGGTAATGGCCGCCGCGGCTCTCTTCGCGCCACAACGCGGCTTCGGCTGTCAGCTTCGCCAGGCCGACGAAATTTTTCGTGCGCTCGTTGATGTCTTCTTCGGCCATTCCGGACAGCTCTTCGACCGCGCTCCGCAAATCTTCGGCGCGGCGGATCAGGCCTGCGTTGCGCCACATGATTTCCTGAACGCGAGTTTTGGTCAGCGGGTCTAAACGCCATTCCGAGAGTTCGAATTCGACCGGGGCGGGTTCAGATTGGCGTCGCGCATCCCACTGGCCCAATTCGAGCTCGCTCATCCCCAACATCTCGATCCGCTGGCGCAATACGGGCGTCAAGGCAAGTCGCCGCATGCGCTGAGGCGTTAGATCTGTAATTGCCGCTGAACCCGCGCGAGCGCCGAAGACCAGGCCTTCCAGTAATGAATTACTGGCCAGCCGGTTCGCGCCGTGCACCCCCGTGCAGGCGACCTCGCCCGCGGCATATAAGCCCGCGAGCGTCGTCCGGCCATGCGTGTCGGTCTTCACGCCGCCCATCACATAATGCGCGGCGGGACTCACCGGCAACTGATCCTTCGTCAAATCCAATCCGTAACTCAGACAGGTCTCGAAGATATTCGGAAATCGTTCGCGCAGGAAATCGGCCTTGAGATGCGTCAGGTCCAGATACATCCAGCGCTCGCCCGTTCTTTCCATCTCTGCCACGATCGCGCGGGCGACGATGTCGCGCGGCGCCAGTTCGCCTCGTTCGTCGTACCGTTTGGAGAAAGCCTCGCCTTCGTGATTTCGGAGAATCGCGCCTTCGCCGCGCAGAGCTTCGCTGAGCAGGAACCGCGGCGCGCCGGGCAGAGCCAGCGCCGTCGGATGGAACTGCACGAACTCCAGGTCGCACATCGTCGCTCCCGCCGCATAAGCCATTGCCATTCCATCGCCAGTCGCAATGCTCGGATTTGTTGTCTGCGCGAAGATCTGTCCCGCGCCGCCAGTCGCCAGCACGACCGCGCGCGCGTACATCTCCCGCCGCAAACTCTCGTCCGGGTCAATGAACCGCACGCCAGCGCAGCGCCCGTCTTCGACGATCAGGCCGATTGTCGCGGCGTGGGCCACGAGCCGGATATTCGGATTTTTCCTGGCGTGCGCGATCAACGCGCGGACGATCTCGCGGCCCGTCGAATCTCCGTGCGCGTGCAGGATGCGGCGGCGCGAATGCGCGGCTTCACGAGTAAAAGCCAGCGCGCCCCCTTCGCGGTCGAACTGCGCGCCCCAATCGATCAGCTCGGTGATATAACGCGGCCCCTCTTCGACCAGTGTGCGAACGGCCTTCTCGTCACACAACCCCGCGCCGGCGTTCAGCGTGTCTTCAAAATGCAGCGAGATCTCGTCGTCGTCCGACATCGCAACGGCGACCCCGCCCTGCGCGTATTCGGTGTTCGATTCGTCGAGGCGGTCTTTGGTCAGGACGACGACGCGCCCGTCGCGGGCGAGTTCGATGGCGGCGCGAAGACCGGCGACGCCGCTCCCCAGGACGATGTAATCAGGAGAAGAATTCATGTGTTCAATCTGGGAAGATGCATTGAGGTTTGTCTGGTCATGCGCGATTTCATCCATTCGCCTGTGGCCGCGCCGCCAGTTGTCCGCACGCCGCTGAAATATCCTGTCCGCGCGGCTTTCGAATAAACGCGGGCACGTCTTTATCGATCAGAATCTTCTGAAAACTCAGGATGCGCTCCATCGGCGACGATCGATATGGCAATTCGGGCGCGGGGTTGTGCGGGATAAGGTTTACCTTGGCTCGAATGCCGTTCAACAGCTTCACCAATCGTCTCGCGTCTTCGTCGGAATCGTTGACTCCGTCGAGCATCACATATTCAAACGTCAACCGCTCGCGTTCGCCCAGCGGGTATGCGCGGCAGGCTTTCATCAACTCCGCCAGAGTATATTTGCTGTTGATCGGGACGAGTCGCGTCCGCTGTTCTTCGGTGGTCGCCGAGAGCGAGATGGCCAGGCGCGGCCGTATCGGCTCTTCGGCGAAATCGTAAATGCGCGGAATGACGCCGGAAGTAGAAACCGTGACGCGTTTCGGGCTGATGCCCAATCCATTCTCGTCCGCCATGATCCGGATCGATTTCATGACCTCGTTGTAATTCAAAAACGCCTCGCCCATGCCCATGAACACCAGGTTCGTCCCGTGCGGCGGCTCATTGCCCGCGCCGTAAACTTCGTTTAACACGATGATGACCTGTGAGACGATCTCGCCCGCGGTCATGCCGCGTTTGACGCCCAGACGCGCGGTCATACAGAAATCACACCCGACGGCGCAACCCACCTGGCAACTTATGCAAATGGTGTCGCGGCGCTCTTCGGGCATGAAAACGGCTTCGACCTCGCGACCGTCGCCGAGCTTGAGCAGGTAACGCCTGGTCCCGTCGGTCGAATAGAATACGTCGACGATCCGGGTCTCGGTGACGCGCGCAATAGAATTCAGCTTGTCGCGCAAATCTTTTGATAATTCGGTCACCTGCGCGATATCGAGCGCGCGCCGGCCATAAACCGCACGGTAAATCTGCCTGCCGCGAAACGGGGCCTCGCCGATCGTCCTGGCGAATTCCACCAATTCTTCTTCGGTTTTTCCCAGCAGCGTTGTCATATCGATGAAATTCTACCTTAAGCCATCAGGCTATAAAATATGAGCCGCGCCGGTCGCTGCCGCGATGAGCTATTTATAGGCCGCCAAAAATACGTTGAAGGATATAGGGTGAAGGTAATAGAAGCAAAAAGGGCAAAAAGGGCAAAAAAGAAAATGAGTTTGGCAAGTTTCATCATCCAGTTAACAATTCACTTCAGGCGCCGGCGCCAGAAAGGAAAATGTGGGAAAGGAAAATAGCAGAAGCATCATGGGTTTATCT
>JAKEHD010000653.1 GCA_022615215.1 Blastocatellia bacterium | reverse complement strand
TGGTTGCTCGGCTCCTTCGGTTATCGGTTCAATAGTTCGTTCCGTCGGGAGAGCAGAATCCCTCCCCCCACACTTCGCGCAGTAAAGGCTTTCTCCCGCGCTCAAAGGTGCGCCGCAGTAAGCACATAACAAAGAAGTCTTTATGTCGCGCTCCTGTGCGACGGCTTTCGATCTCCTCTTTCTGATAAATACAAAAAGCACGCCCCCGCATACGAGTAAGAGGGTTCCAGTCACAAGAAGGACCGTCCACAATCTGTTTGATCCGGAGGGTGGAACAGCCTGCTGGCCGGGTGACGGAGGCAGTGATTCGACCTGAAAAATTCTTCGATGAGAAATGCTGCTGCCTCGGTAGCGCAATTCTATAGAGAAGTCATGCTCGCCGATCTTCAAGCCGGGGTCTTGAAACTCAAGAGCGTATTGACTGGACAATTGCTTCAGCAGCATCAGGTAGAAATCGGTCAGGGTTTCGGCGTCTGGAGCGGGAAAGAACCTTCCGCCTGTAAGCGCTGTAATCTGCTCAAGCGACGTTTTGTCTATCTGGCTCCCGAACCCCAGCGCATAAACCGGCACGTTTCGCTGTTGCGCTTCCCTTATGGCCTGATCCAGTTTTATGCTGCTGGTCTGGTCGTGGCCATCGGTAAGCACTACGACAGCGACCTGGGATGTGGGAGCCGTGCCGCCTTTTTGCGCGGCCCTGAAGAAGGCTTCGTTCAGCAATGTGGCCGAGTCGTTGGCCTGGATGTTTGCCAGTTCCGCTTTGAGCTTCTGTTTGTCGGTGGTGAATTCTTCTACCAGCCAGCGGACGCTGTGCCCGAATACCAGCAGGCAGGAGTAGTCTTGGGGACCGAGGCTTTCAACGAATTGAGCGGCGGCATATCTGGCGGCTTTTATCTTTTCAGGGTGCATGCTCCGGCTCACATCGATGGCCAGCACGACCGAGATTCTCCGCTCTCCTTCCTCGACCGGCTGCACGGTGAAGTCCCTGACATCACGATCATTCAAACGGACCACGAAGTTGGCCGCCCCAAGCCCTTTGACGGGATTGCCGCGTTCGTCAACTACGGAGACCAGCGCCTGCACAGTCGCCGGCTTCCGTATCTTGATCTGCGGAATCGTGAGGCGGTCGGATGCGGCCTGGGCCTGACCATAGATCGAAACGCATAGAGCGACCGCTGACGCCAACATCAAGCATACCCACACGCTGACAGGTCTCTGCATGATAGATCACCTCCGAGTCGGCTTTGCGAGGAGCCGTTTCGGTATTTTTAAAACGGCTCCCATCCGCAGACGATATGAATCCTTGAGCGCCTCGGTATTTTCTTTAGAGAACCTGCGTATTGCTTCTGACCGCTGACTGTCTCCGCATAATCGCCGGGCTATCCGTTCCAGGGAGTCGTTCTCCTTCACCACATACTCGATATAATCGTCGACTATCTGGATGCCGCTCGCGTCGACTCTGTCCCGGCCTGCCAGATCGAAGGCGACTTGCTCGATCACCTTCTTGACCTCAGGCAAGGCCGCAGTTCCCGTAAGACGGAGGCGATCATCGGTCGTCGGCGTAACGGTGATTTGTGCCGTTGCCAGAGCATCGATCAGATCCTTGCCGTTACCCGCGCCAACATTAGAACCCAATGTGCCGGGCAATGCTGACAGCATCTGCTCAAGAGTCGCTGCCAGGTCGGTGAGCTGGACCTGTAGATTAGAAGTATCCAGCAGCAGGCGGGCAGCCGATTGTTGAGCGACGGATGTAACGAGGTCTTTATGGAGGGGGCTTGATACGGTTCCTTCGATCACTATGTGATTGTTACGCGCGCTCACACGCAGTTGAGCATCACTCAATGTGGGATGCTCTTGCAAGGCGCGTTGCACCTGTAAGGCAGGGTCTTCTGCTGAAAGCCTGGGATGAAGAATGAAAGGATAAGCTATGACCAGGACTCCCAGCAGGAAGGCGCTGAATGCAGTCGCCGCTGTAAACATTCTTCGCCGTCGCAGCGCCGTTCTTTCGGCCAGAAATCCCTGTCGCTCGATCTGCTCCTTCTGCTTGCTTTGGCGTTGCAGGAGTTCTTCCGCCTTTGCGATTCCCGTTCGGGCTTTCTGCCCTGCTTCAGAGTCATCAGGGACCGATTCCAGCACCCGCCGCCAAAATCGAATCGCCTCTTCATAATCCCCGCGTTGCGCGTAGAGTTTGCCCAGGACCACCTGAGAATCTATATGTCCGGGATCGATAGACAAAGCAAGCTGAAGCTTCTCCATAGCTTCTTCGATGGTTGCTTCCGTCCTGGCAAGCGGCAATGCTTCATCGTAGTAATCCAGCGCCAGATCATTCAATCGAGCGAGCAACGACAGATCGGCGCTGCAATGCCGACAAGAGTTATTCTTATCGCTTTGCTTCGTGTTGCAAATCGGACAGATCAATACAGAACTCATCTCAACCCTCTCCAAGATGAAATGAATCCAAAAAGAGTCATATCTTTTTGGCAATCACCGACAGCGGTTGATAAATTCTCTTCGCTCTCATTCTTTACCTTGCCCTATGCTTCAGCGGCCGCCTCACTTCCAGGCTCATTGCTCCTGAGCTTTTGTAGCCCTTTCGTCTCAATTGCGCGACGTTATCGTATGAAATAATGAAACCGGTCCCTCCATCAACGCATCACGAATCTCTTCGGCGGTTTGGAACCTCCGCGAGACGTCTTTCTCCAGAGCGCGCAGGATTATATCGTTGAGATGCTCGGTTATCTGAGGGTTCAGAGATCGCGGGTCGGGCGGTTGCTGCTCTTTGATCTGGTCCGCCAGTTGTCGCTGGCTGGTCGCCATGAAAGGAAGCCTTCCCGTCAGCAATTCAAAGAGCATGACGCCGAGGGCGTAGATATCGGCGCGATGATCGGCGTGCCCTTCCAGAACCTCTTTCGCCATGTATGGCAGAGTGCCCGCCGCGTGAGCGGTGTATTCACGAGCGCGCAGCGATACGGCTATATCGAAGTCGCTGATCTTTGCAACCTGCCCCTCCGGGTCTATGAGCACATTGGTGGGTTTGATATTGCGATGAAAAATATTCTTCTGGTGAATCGCCTGCAAGCCATCGCATACCTGATGAATGAACACGAGCGCCTGCTCGACCGGCACAGGCTTCTTCTCGCCCTCCTTCATCATTAAATCCCGCAGGGTGCCTCCATTCATATACTCCGTTACGAGATAGAAACCGGCCTGCGCTTTGCCGAAGTCGCAGACGCGAACTACATTGGGATGCATCAGATTAACCGGCAGCAGAGAACTGAGAAAGGCGCTCTTAGCCCGCTCGTCTTCAGGTGTAAATACTTTCAATAGCACGGGAACGTCCGTTTCCGGCTCACGAGAGAGGAATGTCTGGAAACGGCCGCCGCTTTCGAGCAACTGCAAAGGTTCGTACTTGCCATACGCTCCCCTGTTTTCAGCCTCCATCTGGTCCTCGATTGCCGGGATATTTTCGGCCTGCGATTCAGTCTCAGCGAGACTGAGCGCAGGCTCTTCTGTTTCGAGCGCCCAGTCGCGACAGGTGATGCTGGTAAACTCTTCCTTGTGCGGCTCTTGCCAGGTCAAGGTGATGAACGGGACGCCGGTGTCATAATCGATACCTAAAGACGAGGTTACAAGCGTGCCCGGCGACAGGTCCGGCGGCAGAGGGACGATCATAACGGCTCGTATATTTTCATCGTCCTCATCTTTCTTCATCATCAGTGTGAATTTGATGCTCTCGGGAACAGGCGACCCCAGGTAGAAATGTGTGCTGTCGAGGCAAGTGCCTTCCGCTACGGAGGGAGTCGCAAGCTGAAAGCCGTCCATGTCTATGCTGACAAAGGCAGGCGTTGAGACTTTGCGTCGACGTTGTAAGTATGTTTCTTCGTTCCATTCCAGATATATGGCCGCAGCTTTGGGACCGGAAGGCGCTGACGCATCGTCGGGTGATTCCGCGACTAAACCGTCCGTTTCGGAAGGTGTATCGGGCGACATCCCTTCTTGAGAGGCCAATACTGTGGTCGCGAATTCCTTCGCATCGCGCGGCGGAGCTTCTTCGGATTCTGCGCCCCTGACCTCTTCGAATGCATGTGGTGATTCAGGCATGACTTCTTCCTCTTTCACGTGGGAATCGATAATGGGAGACTCAGCGGAGACCGCTTGATCGACGACCGGAGAAATATCCTCCGGCATATCAGCGGACGCTACTTCTTCCTGTTCAGGAACAGGCGGTTCGGTTGGGATATCATCTTCCGTGATTTCGTCCTCCGCCGATGCGGGCGCGGTTTCCGATCGCCCTATCACTATGGTGGTTCTCGATCCCCGGACTTCTGCGACGGGCTGATCTTCAGATGGGGTTGCACCGTCAGCGATCCGCAACTCCTGCTCGGTAGGAATCGGCACCGTGACAATGGCGGAGGCATAATCCGTCGGCTGAATCTCTATGCCTGATGTCTGACCAGACAACGCAGCCCCCAATGCCACGCATTCGGCCGGGTCGATTCCTTTGACCAGCTTTTCAGGCTCGAAGAGGTTTTGAACCATCGTCTTCACCAGAGGGATATGCGTCGATCCTCCCACCAGGATCACGGAGTCTATTTCTTCGGCCAGCAGATTCGACCGGGCGAGCACCTGGCGAGTGGCGGCGATAGTCGACTGTAGCTGCTCCTGGATCATTCGCTCGAACTCTTCTCGCTCGATTTCCACTTCGACATCCGCCAGCGCGCCGGTCGATTCCCGGAGCATCCCTACGATGACCACATCGGCCACTCTCTGGGAGCCGAGCGAAATCTTCACCTGCTCGGCTTGTTTGCGCAGTTCCGTCATGAAGCGGTCGTTGGCAAAGGGGTCTACTTTATGCTGCTGCTGCACCAGCACCGTCACATAATCGACTATTTGCCGGTCGAATGAAGCGCCGCCCATGTCCTCTATCGTTGCGGTCTTGAGAATTGATAGAGACGAGCGGTCCAGCGCAAGAGTCGTCACATGGAAATTCAGCGCGCCCAAATCGTAAACGAGGATGCGATGCAAACGATCAGCAGGTTGACGGAAACCGGCTGCCAGAGTCGCTGCGACAGCGGATTCTATGGGAACCAGATTTAGCCGGGCTTCGCTTCCCGCCTCGCAGAGACGGTCGCGCACATTCCGGTCACAGGTAGGAGGGATCGCGACGGTCGCGCGCGCGATTTTTTCATTCAAATGTGCTTCTGCGCCCGCCTTGAGATGGCGAAGCAGATGCGCCGCGAGGGTTTCGGGTTGAAAGCTCTGCCCGTTCAAGAGAACGGGTTCTCCCGCAGCAAGAAGGGACAAGAGCCTGCGCACTCCGCGCTCGGGATGAATCGAAGCCAGTTGCAAGGCGCTTCTGCCTGCCAGGAGCTGTCCGTCCGGGTGCATCGCCAACACCGCAGGCATGAACCGCTCATTATCGCTGTTGGTGATGATTTGGGAATCACCTGCTCCCTTCAACCAGGCCATCCTGCAATAAGATTCGCCAAGATCGATGCCGATAGTTTGCTCCATCACGCTGCCTTCCTTCCTCCAGAGATTGCAAATCAGTGCCCGTCATTTTACCGAACTCCCTCGGGCAATAATCCTGAGAACTGCGATTTCGCCTCAACTGCCAAAACTATTTACCGACCTTCTCATCTCTCGATGCGCTGCTGAATCGCTTCAGCGGCGAGAAGCTAATAATAAGAAGGAGAAGGGCCGGAAATATCTTTCAGTTCAGTTACCGTTTGTCGGATTTCTTATTTTTCCCGCGAAACTTCTTAGGGCCGGTCACCTTACTGCCCAGCACGTTACTTAGCTCCAAAGCCCTGGGATTATTCCGATTGTATTGAAGACTTTTTCTGACGCTCTCCTTACATCTGCCGAGAAGACTGTTGCGCAATCCGCGTACTTGCCCGCCGCGCTGAAGATCATCAAAATCGGCCAGGGCGTAATCGACATATAAGTCGGATAGAGCATGAGCGATGGCCGAATTTTCTGGAAACCGTTTGTGGCCGCGATGAAGAAGTTTCACGGCCTCATTAATACTGCCCTGCTTTTTGAGTTCCTCTGCCCGTCCGATGTAGATGTCAATCAGCTTACCGGCAACGACCGGATTGCCGGGAAAACGCTCGTCGGTTCGCTCAAGTATTTCCATCGCCTCCTGCTTTTTGCCCTGCCCTTCAAGCCGCGCTGCATACGCGTTACAGATGTATGACAAATCCTCCTGAGCGGCTTTAAGAAAATCTTCATAAGCGATGATGGCTTCGTCGTATGCTTTGTCTCCGAGGGCGCTTTGCACTTTCGTCCATAGCGAGGACATCTTCGGAGGCAATTCCACTTGCGCGGGAGGGGCGGACAGCTCTGGCGCAGGGGAAGAGAGGGATGCTTTCGGGCTTCGTGAAAAACAGGCTCCCAGTCGGGTGGAGTAAATCGCTGCTCCTTTGGCTATCATATCATCCGGCAACTGCTCCATCTCCTTGCCTATCAAACGGGACAGTTCGCTTTTCACGAGAGGGATGCTTGTGGAGCGGCCGACCAGCAGTATACGGTCGATCTCTTCCGGCTTCAGGTCCGCCTCCTTGATCGTTTGCTCTGTGAGTGTGATCGTCTCCTCGATTTTATCTGCGATGAGGCGTTCAAATTCGGCGCGGCTGAGGCTGAAGCGTATGCCCATGACGCTGTGTTCTATTTCCGCCTTCTCCTGAGAAGAGAGCCGCTCTTTGCACTCTGCTGCCAGTCGGAGCAATTCACCGCCGACACGCGGATCAGACGAAACTCCGCCCGGTTTGGAGAAAATGCCCTGCTTCGTTAGATCGTCGGCTATCACCGCGTCGACTATCAATGCGTCGAAATCATCTCCGCCCAGATGAGCATTGCCGTTGTGAGCCAGCAGTTTGATATCGTCGGTAGTATCGAGGGCAGTGACATAGAAGGCGCTTTTACCCAGACCATAGACCAGCCATCTCCCTCGCCGCCCGGACTCTCTACTGTAGGCAAGCGCTGCGGCCCGTGAATCATCCACGAGTGTGACATTGCGAAAACCCGCCGCCTCGGCGCAATACTTCATCGCCGCAGTCTGGCGATCACTAAAACAGGGCGGCACGGTGATGGCCACGCCCGTGATAGCTCCCTCCAGTTGCGCTTCGCCCTTCACTCTGAGATTCCGCAGGATGTCTATGGCGGCTTCATCGTTACGCAGCTTTTTCCCGCCATGCGAAATCGTTTTCTCCATGCCCAGATTCCGCTTGATAGCCTCGCAATGGAAATGGTGAGCATAGTTCGATCCGCCGGGTTCTCTCTGAACACCTGTCGAGAGACCGCCGGGGCGGATGATCAAGGGGCACGGCTTGACCCTATAGTCATCGATTATGATCTTATAGGCGGTGCCTTCGACCGCCGCGACCCGGCAGGCACCCGCCCCGAAATCGATACCGACCCCTCGCACAGCATGCTCGGACATAGCCCTCCTAATGTATTGCGAAAGGATTGAACCCACAGTGCTCGCACCTCGGATTAGCCGGAGTGGGAGGACGCCTCATCTTATGGCAGGGCGGGTTTTCGCATTCCACTTTGCCGGTTTCATCCAGCCCTTCCATGATTTCTTTGACGAGACCCTGTATTTTCACGAACCTCAATTCTTGAAGCGCAGGGTTATTGGGGTCTTCCCCGCCCAGCACGCGCCGCTTGTATTCTTCCAGAGAGTTGCCCAGGTTCAGGCTCTGATCGGGTTTTCCCATACCGACGCGATAGATCCAGGATGCCTCGACCAGATCGATGAAACCGGCGCAGGTCTGGTTCAAAGCGTTTTCCAACGGCTGTTTCAACAGTCGCCCGGATGATTCGTCATTTATATCCAGGGCGAGTTGCGCCTGATTCACGACCGCCTGCAAGGACTGCATCTTTTGCGGCTCGATGACCCAGGCATAATCCCGAATGGCGATCTGACAGAACTGGAGCGGAAACATAAGATCCTGCTTCCACTGCTCAGGTGCAGGGCCGGAACCGGGATCGGAGCCTGAGATGATTTCTCCGCACTCCTGGCAGACCTCCGTGCCCCGGCGATTCCTGTGCTCGCACCTGGGACAGGCGACCGTAGGATCAACAGTATCGCCTCCTCCTCTCTCTCCCGGCGAAGGCGGCTGATACTCCCAGGTGCGAAGCACCTTGCCAAGCTTCAACCAGGAAAGCGCCCCCTTGCCTCGC
>JAKEHD010000652.1 GCA_022615215.1 Blastocatellia bacterium | reverse complement strand
TCCTGAGAGACCTATTTTGCAGCCAAAGCGCCGCCGCTTGCGGCGCACTCCAAATATGATTCCGCGATGAAAAAGTTTCATTTCATCCCGCGCGCAGTATAATCTGTAGTTGATCTTCATTCTTCTTTTAACACCTGCTCTACAAGCATTCGCTTCCGCACTTTCCCGGTAGCGGTTCGCGGGAAGTCCTTCATAAAAAATACCTGCTTGGGGCATTTGTAATCCGCAAGGTGCTTCTGTGTGTGGTAGATCAATTCCTCCTGACTCGCGCGCGCGCGGTCTTTGAGGATTACGCAGGCGACAACCTCTTCGCCCCACATCTTGTGTGGCAGCCCTATGACGGCCGCCTCTTTGACCGCCGGGTGTTCATACAGCGCGTCTTCGACTTCCTTCGGGTAGACGTTGGCACCACCGCGAAGGATCATGTCTTTTTTGCGGCCCATTATGTAGAAGAAGCCGTCCTCATCGCGGCGGCCGAAATCGCCCGTGTGCAGCCAGCCGTCCCTTATGGCTTCGGAAGTCGCTTCAGGGTTTTTGTAGTAGCCTTTCATCACCTGACGGCCGCGCATACGTACCTCGCCCACTTCTCCGGGACCGAGCCTGTTGCCCCTCTCATCTACTATCTCCATTTCGTGCCCCTGAAGCGGGAGACCTACCGAGCCGATTTTTCGATTGCCGTCCGGCGGGTTTATACACGACGCGCACGTGCCTTCCGAAAGACCATATCCTTCGATTATCGGAATGCGGAATCGCTTCTCGAACTCGGTTAAGACCTCGACAGGCATGGGGGCCGCTCCGCATAAGCCCATCCTCAGCCGTGACAGATCATGAAGCGATCCGTCAGGCAGGTCGAGCAGAATCAAATAGACAGTCGGCACTGCGCTGAAGCCCGTCACCTGGTAGCGTTCCAGGCTGGCAAAGAATGTGGAAGGCGTAAACCCTTCGGCCAAGACCATGCTCGCACCTGCCATCAAAGGGCTGACCAGCGTGACCACATGGCCGTTCGTGTGATAGAGCGGCAGTATGCACATCAGGCGATCCGCTTCTGTGAGTTTTATCCCCTCAACTATGCTTTCGGCGTCGAAGCAATAGTTGTTGTGTGTGAGCACGGCCCCTTTGGGTTTTCCAGTAGTTCCCGATGTATAGATGATCGCCGCAGTGTCTTCGGGCAGAACCGAAGCCTCCGGCTCTTGCGCCTCTTCGGCAAGTAAAGCGTCGAACGGGAGCGCGCCGTAGAGGTCGTCTCCGAGCACTATGATATGTTTGAGCGCGGAGACGCGCGACTGTACCTTGCGCACCAGGTCCATAAATTCAGGCGAAGCGATTATGGCTGTAGCGCCGGAGTTAGCGGCGATATATTCGACTTCGCTCGCTTTGAAGTTGGAATTTATGGGAACGGGGACCGCGCCGATCTTGTGAGGCCCGAAAAATGAGATGACGAACTCCGGGCGGTTTTCAATCAGCAAGCAGACCTTGCCGCCTTTCCTGACGCCGAGCTTTGCAAGCCCTCTGCCCACTCGGTTCGCCGCGTCGTTTATTTCGTTATAAGAGAACTCCCGGTCGCGGAAATACATGAAAGTCTTATCGCCGTACTTGCCGGCGCGTTCGCTGAGGAGATTTTTCAGTGTCATCATAAATCACCAAATTTGTCAGTGGTCAGTGGTCAGTGGTCAGTGGTCAGTTGCGCTTCTTCCGAGACCCCGACTAAAGAACGACGGACGACGGACGACGGACGAATCATTGTTTGAACTTCTTGAGCAGTTCGCGCGCGATTATCATCCGTTGAATCTGATTCGTGCCCTCGACTATTTGACCGATCTTCGCTTCGCGGAACAACTCCTGCACGGGATAGTCTTCGCTCGTGCCATAGCCGCCGTATATCTGAACGGCATCTGTAGAGACCTTCATCGCCGTGTCGGTCGCAAGGAGTTTGGCCATCGAAGCCACGGCGTTGAAGGGCAATCCCCGGTCTCTGAGGTATGCGGCTTTTCGTGTCACCGAGCGCGCGGCCTCTATGCTTGTGGCCATATCTGCGAGCATGAATTGAATGCCCTGAAAGTCGGCTATCGGATGGCCGAACGCCTGCCGCTCGGTCGCATAACGGAGCGCGTGATCGAATGCAGCCTGCGCAAGCCCAAGCGATGTCGCCGCTACGGTTATGCGCCCCGAATCGAGCGCGGTCATCGCTACGCGAAAGCCTTCGCCCTCGCGTCCGATGAGATTGTGGCGGGGTATTTCGCAATCTTCGAAGAAGACCTCGCGCGTGTGATGCGGCAGTCCCATGGGCCGCTCGCGCTTGCCGAAGGCCAACCCCTCAGCGCCCTTCTCGACTATGAAAGAGCTTACGCCCTTCGCGCCTTTTCCTTTTTCGGTCACGGCCATGACTATGTATATATCGGCTTCGCCGCCGTGCGTGATCCAGATTTTTTGCCCGCGCAAAATATATTTGTCGCCGCGCCGGGATGCTCGCGTATTGATCGATGCGGCATCCGATCCCGCGTGCGGCTCGGTGAGTGCGAATGCGCCGAGGAGTTCAGCCCGCGCCATCGGGGGAAGGTATTTGCTCTTTTGTTCGTCGGTGCCGAACTGATTCAAGATGAGTTGCGGAAGCCCGTGAACGGCAAGCGCGCCGCCGAGTCGGCTTCCCGTGCGTGATAGCTCTTCGAGCGCGACTATGTATGTCGAATAATCGAGGCCGCCTCCGCCGTATTCGGCGGGGAAGGGAATAGCCGCAAGTCCAAGCTCTCCGAGTTTGCGAAAAAGCGGCCAGGGGAATTCCTCGTGGCCGTGTTTTTCATAGTAAGGGTTTACGTCGCCCAGGACGAACTCCTCTACGAGTCGGCGCAGTTGCTCTTGCTCTTCGGTCAGAAGGTAATCCATAAGTCCTCCAATTCGCTATGGTCCCGATTGGTTGCCTGACCAGGCATATACGTTTTAATATTCGAGTGCATGATCTAACATAGGAGTAATAGTATGCTTAAACAAGTCACGGTCACCGAATTGCAGCGCAACACGGCAAAAGTTATAAATGACCTCGAAGACGGCCCTGTGATTGTGAGCCAACGCGGACGCCCTGCCGCAATAATCATTGATCCTCAAACGTTCGAGCAGATCGAACGATCGCTTGAAGAAGTCGAAACCAACCGAGTCATCAAAGTAATCGAGACCGGGCTTGATAGTTATAAGGCCGGCCGAACATCCCCTCACTCCGAAGTTGTTCGCCGCGTGCGTAAACAGCGCGCCCGGCAAAAGTAGATTATCGACTATGCCCATAGTAGTCTGGACCGACGAAGCTGAAGAGCAACTGCTTGAAATTCGCTCGGACAAAACAGTCGAGCAGTTACTGGCGCTCGCCGCCGGGTTGAGGCGACTGCCCGATCGCGGGCGACGTGTGCCTGAATTGCAAGATCGACCGGAGTATAACATCGTTCGTGAAATCATTTTGCCTCGAAAAGCCCGCATGTTTTATCTCTATATACCCGACTCCGATGAGGTGATAATTCTGGGCCTGCTCACGAAGGGGCGCGAATTCCATATCAAAGCGCTCGGAGATTACTTCAATATATAGCAATTGCCCTCCGCACAACACCCGCTTTCGAGAGCCGCTCGCGTTCGTATTCGGAGAAGCCAATCTCGGCGAGCAACTCTTCGGTATGTTCTCCCAAAGCAGGCGAGGGCAGATTCTCGGACGGAGGTGTATCGCTCATTTTGCAGGCAAAACCGAGTTGTTCGATACGGCCTTCGGTCGGATGCTCCGACTGGCGTACACCCGCGCGAGCGCGCGTCTGCGTATGCTCGAAGGCTTCGGCCATAGAGAGCACAGGCTCGCAGCAAGCATCCGCATCTTCCATCATCTTTACCCATTCGGCCTGCGTGCGCGATTTGAATATGCGGCGCACCTCTTCGAATAAGTCATCGCGTCGCTCGCCTTCGTCGAACTGCCGGGCGATGAGGTCAGAGCGTCCGACCCTGCGGCAGAAGTCGGCCCAGAACTTAGGCTCGAGCGCGCCGAGCGACATAAACCGGCCGTCACTCGTTTCATAGACATTATAATAAGGATATGCGCCTGAAAGGGTGTATTTGCCGCCGACCCCGATTTCGCGCCCGGCAAATTGTTGGGCCGCAGGCACAGCCAGCATAGTCATCAGCACATCGAACATGGATACGTCGATTAACTGCCCGCGCCCGCGCGACCTGCGCGACATCAGGGCCGCGAGTATAGCGAAGGCCGCGACCATGCCGCCTGCAAGGTCGGCTATCTGCGTTCCCGGAATGACGGGCTTGCCGCGCTCGTCCGTAGTGAGACCGAGTACGCCCGAAAGGGCCAGGTAATTCAGGTCATGGCCGCTGCGATTGCGATGAGGTCCGTCCTGGCCGAAGCCCGTGAGCGAGCAATAGACTATGCGCGGATTCACCTCAGACACTTCGGCGTATCCTAAGCGGAGCCGCTCCATGACGCCTGGGCGAAACTGTTCCAACACGACATCCGAAGTTGCGGCGAGCTTTAAAAATATTTCGCGCCCTTCAGATTGTTTGAGGTCGAGGGCGATAGATTTTTTATTGCGATTGACTTGAAGGAATACGGCGCTCTGTTGATTTATCACGGGCGGGGTCTGCCGGGTCGGGTCTCCGACGCGGACCTCCTCGACCTTTATCACTTCTGCGCCCAGGTCGCCGAGCATCATCGAACAAAACGGTCCCGGCAGCATGCGCGACAGGTCGAGCACTCGAATGCCTTCCAGAGCTTTCCGCATCTTACACCCCTCTCGAACGTCTCAAGCCCGAATGCCGAAATCCTACACCAGCAGAAGGCAAAAGGTAAACAAGCGTCAGCCATCAGCCGTCTGGGCAAGTATTCAACCACAGATAACACAAATAACACAGATAAAAACGACTTGTGCCGGTTGATCTGGAAGCATCTGGCTCATAGAGTGAAACGGTGTTCCGCAGTACCGCCTTCATCGGGAAGCAACCCGTCGCCCTCGCATTCCGGCTGAAGCCGGTACTCTGAACGCCCTCTTCTCAGCTTCCTCGCTCATATACAAGGTTCAAATAGCACAAGTCGTATAAAGATCTCTTTCTTCCGTCTATCTGTGAAATCTGTGTGATCTGTGGTTCGAAACTTTTGGCTGATAGCTGACGGCTGATTCACTTGCTTCCGTCCACGATGGTTTCCGTAGGAGAGCGCATTTCGTATCGCACGCCGCGCCAGGTTATGCGGCGGGTCGTCGCTGATTTGATGAAGTTGTAAAGGAAAAGGAGAGAGACCAGAGGCCAGAGAAAACAGTACGCCCACCAGAGTTTCAGGATTTCCCTGCGTGCTGTCGCAATCGCATCCATAGCCGCCGCCATCCTGAGCGCGCCTTTCATCGAACCCAAAACGTAAATCGCAGACAGCATAGTCAGGGGCAATGTAATTTCATTGCCGCCGAGCGATACGAAAATGATTCCGCCCCAGAAGGTCGCATTGAAAAACAGGTGAGAGATCATCCCCATCCACCATACTTTCGGACGGTAGACGCGGGTGATTATGATCTGGCGCGTGGTGAATTCCATCATCTCGCCGAATGTCGGGTCTTCTCTCGTTACGCTCAGACATCGCGGCACGAACTTTATATGTGATCCTCCGTCTTGCACTGCGCGAGTCAGGGCATAATCATCGCTTACGGCGCGCTCCCATCGGGCGGCTACGTTGAATCGCTCGAAAGCCTCGCGCGTTATCGCAGTCGAGCCGCCCCACGCGAAATTGTTTTTATGATCGCCGAGCATGGTCGCTACGGAGCCGTTCCAGGCCGAAAGCATCGCCGACCAGAAGCCTCCCCTTTCGGGCAGATACCACCTGTAACCCGTAGCCGCCCCCGCTTGAGGAAAAGAGTCTTCCTTTTGAGGAAAAGAGTCGTCCTTTCGACCGTCACTCAAGGCTGAGACAAGGGCGCGCAACCGTAGGGGTCCGACGCGCGCGTCCGAATCTACGAAGACCAGAACTTTTGAGTCAGGGCTGATATGGTCGAGCGCCCTCAATAAATTATTCACCTTTTCGCTGCGGCCTTCGCCCTGTTCCGCAACTATCAGGCGGGCGCTACGGTCAGGGTGCCTGGCCGTAGCGCGCTCGATTACCTGTCGGGCCGGGTCGGCGTCTGAAGCGATGGCGAAGATGATTTCGTAATCGGGATAGTCTTGCGTAAACAGCGCGTCGAGGTTTTCTTCGAGGGCAGTGTCTATTCCTTTACAGGGAGCGATGATCGAAGCTTTAGGTTTGAACGGGCCGAAAGGTTCTTCGAGCGAGCGTCGGACGAAAGCGCGAAAGCGAAGGCCATCGATCAGAGAGAATATCCCCTGAACGGTCAACAATCCTGTCGTAATGTAGAACAGATATAACAATCCTTACCCTTTGACTTGAGGTCTCGGTTTGCGACGACCGGCGATTGTCTCACTACGGCCGCCGCTCGTCAACTTCGGCGCTGAATTGCGCCTCATCACAACCTTTTCTTCCGCTCTTGACACAATGCATCGGATCGTGCAAGCTTTTCAACCTGGCACTCTTAGTGAGCGATGTATATCTTTTGAATAACCTTTAGCACGAACGGGACTGGTCTCCGGTTAGGATTCAAATAGCAGCCTCGGCGGGTCGGACCTCAAGTTGTAAAACGCCGTCGGTTCATAAGCGGGGAAGCCTATACCCTCGCTTCTCCGTTTTTGTAAGGACAGCCATCGGGCGATGGCTGTATCTTCAGACTGTTTATCGCTCATCATCAGCCTTTGTAGTATCACTGAATAATGTGCGCTTAACCGGATTGCAATCCCAGAGCATGGCAAAAACTCTTTAAGCAGATTGGTGCCTTGAAGAAGGCATCAGGCAGGTCTGATATGAATCCTATTCACTGTGGTTTGAGGCCCCGCCTTCAAGCCCAAACACTTGCTCGGTCATGAAAATAAGGAGAAACATTATGATTAACAGGAAAGTGATTCTCGCCCTGGCCATAGTTTTGCTGGCCGGTCTGTTCGCTCTGAACCTCGATAAGTATAATGTCGCTGCTGCAACCCTGTGCGTGGACCCAGGTGGCGGCGGCGGTTGTTTTACAACTATTCAGGCTGCGATCGATGCCGCAAACCCGGACGACATAATCAATGTCGCGCCCGGCACCTATAACGAGAATTTGATTCTCAATAAGAGATTGACCCTCAACGGCGCACGTGCCGGTGTTGATGCGCGCGGGCGCGTCACAGGCCCGCCTAATCCCGCAGTCGAGTCCATAATCACTGCCGCAAGCGGCATTCTACTGGAACTCCAGACCGACTCGGCCGGAAGCACGATCAACGGCTTTGCGTTCTCGGGCGCGGCGCGGGCCATCGAATCCACATCCGGCACGATAGACAACCTGAAGATACTGAACAACTTCGTCGGCGGCTTCACCAGCAGCGGCATATTCCTGAACAACAACGGCGTGGATATAACGGTCGATCGAAACGAGATCGATGGCACGAGCAAGACGGGCGGCGGCGGCCTCTTTCACCTCGACCAGGACAATTTCGACGGGTTCGTATTCACCAACAACAACATCGTCAACGGACCTACGGCCACAGGGTTCTTCGTCGACGGAAACCACAACGTGGGAATGAGCGCAGCACGCTCTCCGCTCATCAGCGGTAATTCCATATCAGGACAGACAACCGGCATGAACCTCGGAAGGTTTGCATTCGAGTTCGGCGAGATCAGCCGGAACACCTTCAGCAATAACGCATTCGACGGGTTGCAGGGCGGTATACAGAATACGACGATCAAAGGGAACACCTTCACAGGTAACGGGCGTTCGGGCCTTGCGCTCACGGGCTTTGGCGGCGCAGGCGACCTGACGCGCGGCGCGCAAAACAACACCATCACCTGCAATACTTTCACCGGTAACGGCTTCGCTCAGAATGGCGAGGCTGTATTCTTCAGCTCCGCTCAGTTCCCTGGAACGATATCGACGAACACGGTCAATCAGAATAACATCAGCGGCAATAACAGGGGCGCGACCTATGCAGGTTCGGAAACCATAGATGCCGAAAACAACTGGTGGGGCAGCGCGACCGGGCCTGCGCACGTGAGCAATCCCGGCGGAATGGGCGACGCTATATCGGATGGTCCGGGCGTGATTGACTTCGCTCCTTTCCTCACGGCCGTCATACCCGATTCGAATGGAGACGGATTGCTCGACCCCTGCGAGCCTGTTTGCATAGAGCCTCCCGCGAACCTCGTGAGCTGGTGGACGGGCGACGGCAACGCGGATGATTTTCAGGGTCTGAACGACGGCGCTCTCCAAAACGGCGCAACCTTCGCCCCAGGCAAGGTCGCTCAGGCGTTCAGCTTCGATGGCACAGACGATTTCGTCCTCGTGCCGGACGATCCTTCTTTGGATGTCGGTACGGGAGATTTTTCAATCGACGCCTGGATTCAGACGAGCAATAACACGGGTGTGCAGGCTATAGTTGACAAGAGAGAGGAGACCTCGCCCGGCGTCTTTTTCGGATACAGCCTCTTCACGTTTAACGGCAATCTCGGCGTGCAATTGTCGGACGGCATCTTCGGCAATTTCATTTCAACGACTGATGTCGCGGACGGACTTCTGCATTTTGTCGCCGTGACCGTAGATAGAGACAGTTCCACAGGCGGCGTCCTGTATGTTGATGGAATGCCCGTCCTTACTTTCGATCCCACGTCGAGGCCCGGCAGCCTCGACAATGCGGGCGATTTCCGAATAGGCGGGAATCTGCCCGGCCCGCCCGGCAGCGAGGCGCTCTTCAACGGACTGATAGATGAAGTCGAGTTCTTTGATCGCGCGCTTTCGGCCGCTGAGATTCAATCCATCTTCGACGCGGATGTCGCGGGCAAATGCAAATGCGCGATCACCTGTCCCGATGATATCAGCATTGGAAATGATAAGGGCCAGTGCGGGGCCATCGTCGATTTCATGACTGAAGCAACGAGCGACTGCGGCGAAGTTACCTGCGATCCGGCATCAGGTTCGTTCTTCCCCGTAGGCACGACGACTGTTACCTGTACGACCGAGGCGGGGCCTGCCTGCTCGTTTACAGTGATGGTCAACGATACGGAAGCTCCGGCCGTCACATGTCCGCTTCCTCCAACGAGGAACAATGATCCCGGCCTCTGCTCTGCGGTCGTTACCTTCCTGGCAACCGCCGGAGACACTTGTGACGGGGTGATTACTCCTGTCTGCGTTCCTCCGTCAGGCTCATCTTTCCCCGTAGGCATCACGACCGTCACCTGCACGGCTACAGACGCAGCGGGCAATTCCTCATCCTGTATGTTCAACGTGACTGTAAATGATACCGAAGCTCCGTTCATAATATGTCCGGCAAGCTTCACCGTTATCACGCCCAGTCCGGGCGGTACGACGGTTATTGTCAATTACACCACACCGTCTGTAGGAGCGGGAACGGCGGGCGACAACTGCGGCGTCGCAAGCATAGTATGCAACCCGCCTTCGGGGTCGGCCTTCCCACTTGGAGTCACGACAGTGACCTGCACAGTGACCGATACCTCGAACAACACAACTCAGTGCAGCTTCACGGTCTCGACATTCGATGTCTGCATAGAGGATGACACGAACCCCGGAAATGTATTGCTCTTCATCTCGACGGGACCGAATAAGGGCACCTATCGGATATGCTGCGGAGGACAGACATTGAGCGGGGTAGGGACTATAGGCACGAAGAACGGAGTCCTGAATCTAACGCACTTCACACCGACCCGGAGAGTGCAGGGACGCCTGTTCATGAATCAGAGCAAAGGCAGCGCGGCATTGCAATCGCCGCCGACCGCTTTCCCATGCATCATCAACGACAGCAACACGGCTAACAACTCGTGTTCGTGTTCGGCCCCTTAGAGCACGCAGATAACGCAGAACCGCCGATACGATGGGCTGGTTGCATTAAGCAGCCAGCCCGTTTAATTTGACAGGCCCGCCGATTCCCGATTCTATAACGAACAGGGCGACTGCTCGGCTTGCAAGCAATCCGTCATCACAGGCAAGATTGAGTGCTCGATAATGGCCGCGCGTTTTTCATTCGAAAAGATTGCTTCCGACCCTGCGACGCGGGCGCGCGCGGGCCGCATAACGACTCCGCACGGTCCCGTCGATACGCCCGCATTCATGCCCGTCGGCACGCGCGGGACCGTCAAGGCGCTCACTCAGGAGATGCTGGAAGAGATGGGCGCTCGTATCATTCTGGGCAATACATATCACCTCTATCTGAGGCCCGGCCATCTTACGATCAATCGACTCGGCGGGCTGCACCGCTTTATCTCATGGGACCGGGCCATGCTCACAGACAGCGGAGGGTTTCAGGTCTTCAGCCTCGCTCCGCTCAGAAAAGTGAGCCGGGAGGGCGTGGAATTTCAATCGCACCTCGACGGCTCGCGCCATCTCCTCACGCCCGAAAAATCCATGGAGATACAGTTCGCTCTAGGGGCCGACATAGTGATGGCCTTCGACGAATGCACCCCCTATCCCGCGACGCCTGCTCAGGCTCTGGAATCGCTCGAACTCACCGAAGAGTGGGCGCGGCGGTCGAAAGATCATCTGACGAAGTTGCACGATGAAGCGATAGAAGGCAGAGCGGGAGATGGCGATATTGATAGAGTCAATCCCGAACAGGCGCTCTTCGGGATCAATCAGGGCAGCACGTTCGCCGACCTGCGCGAGAGGTCGCTCGAAGGATTGATCCGTATAGGATTCGACGGCTACAGCATAGGGGGGCTGTCGGTCGGTGAAGAGAAGAACGAGATGTTCGAGGTGGTTTCGCATGTAGCGCCGCTTATGCCTGAGGACAAGCCTCGCTATTTGATGGGAGTGGGCACGCCCGAAGACATATTGGAGGCGGTGGCTTCGGGCGTGGATATGTTCGATTGCGTGCTGCCGACGCGCAACGCTCGCAACGCGCAACTCTTCACGAGCCGGGGGCGACTCAATATGACGAACGCCCGCTACCGCGCAGACCAGCGGCCGGTAGATGAAAGCTGTCGCTGTCGCGTATGCGCAAGGTATTCACGGGCCTATCTGCGCCACCTTTACGCGAGCGGAGAAATACTCGCTTCGGTGCTCGGATCCTATCACAACCTTTGGTTCTACCTTGACACGATGGAGCGAATGAGGCAAGCTATTCGGCTTGGCACTTTTAACGAGTTTCGGTTATCTTTTCTTGGCAGCCTCGCGCGCGGACAGGACTGATCTTATGATAAAGGATTCGAACCGCTGCCCCCGCGGGCGGAATCTCCTGCTGAAAGGTGCCAACCCGTAAATCAATGGATATGACTACAAGCTCGACCTTTCTACTTCTCCTATTACAACAACCGTCCGGCGGCGGTGGGATATTCAACCTCTTTCTGCCGATGATCGTTGTCTTCGTAATATTCTATTTCCTGATCATAAGGCCCCAGCAGAAACGCCAGCGCCAGGCCCAGCAGGAGCGTGAGAAGATGTTGAACGATCTCAAACCGGGCGACAAGGTCGTAACGACGGGCGGCATATTCGGGACGATAGTGACGATCAAGGGTGATAATGTGCAATTGAGAATCGCTCAATCTGTCTCTATAGAGGTGTTGCGCAGCGCCATAGCCGGGCCGCGAGGAACCGAGGTCAAGGAAGCCGAAGTCGTGAAGTGATTCTCTGAAAGCATGGAGCGAACGCCGTTATGCAAAAAAAGATAATGACTCGCGCAATAATAATCGTGATAGTGACTCTGGCAGGTCTGTATCTGGTGTTCATGCCTCACGGCCAACGGCCGGGATT
>JAKEHD010000651.1 GCA_022615215.1 Blastocatellia bacterium | reverse complement strand
TACACAGATAGCACGATAGAGTAATACCCTTTGAGAATATCTGAGAAATCTGTGTCTGTAGAGGGCTTCTGCCTTCCACTGTGGTCAAGAATCGCTACGTGCTCGGACGACGGACGACGGACAAACGAGGGAGGAATCATGAGACATCTACTCAAGACGGTAATGCTGACAGTTGCGGTATTAATGTTGGGGCAGGCTGTTGCTGTGAACACGGCTGCGCAGAGCGGGCGGAGCGATGAAGCGCGCTTTCGGCGGCCCCTTCGCCCGGTGCATACCTATTCGATAGTGGCGCGCGATGCGGCTACGGGAGAACTCGGCGTGGCGGTTCAGTCTCACTGGTTCTCGGTCGGCCAATCGGTCCCCTGGGTGGAGGCGGGCGTAGGCGCGGTCGCCACTCAATCGTTCGTGGACCCTAGCTATGGCAAACTCGGCCTCGACCTTATGCGCGCGGGCAAAAGCGCGCCCGATGCTTTGAAAGCTTTGCTTGCAGGAGACGAGGGGCGCGATGTGCGTCAGGTGGCGATGATAGACGCCGAGGGCCGTGTGATGGCTCACACCGGCGCGAAGAACATTCAAGCCGCAGGCCACATCGTAGGCAAAGACTATTCGGTGCAGGCCAACCTGATGTTGAGCGACAAGGTATGGCCCGCGATGTCCGAAGCATTCGAGAGAACGAAAGGCGATCTGGCCGAGCGCATGATGGCGGCCCTCGAAGCGGCTGAGAAAGCGGGCGGCGACATAAGAGGCCGTCAATCGGCCGCTCTGATAGTGGTCCGGGGGAAATCTACCGGACGGTCGTGGGCCGACCGGCTGTTCGATTTGAGGGTTGATGACAGCGCAGAACCTTTGAAGGAGTTGCGGCGTCTGCTCACATTGCAGCGGGCGTACAATCACATGAACGCGGGCGACCTTGCCCTTGAGCACAATGACAATGAACGGGCGCTTCGCGAATACGGCGCAGCGGCGCGACTCGTGCCCGATAACGCCGAGATGGTCTACTGGCACGCTGTCGCTCTCGTCAACATGGGGCGCGTGGAAGAGTCGCTGCCTCTCTTCAAAAAAGTATTTGCGATGGACAAGAACTGGGTGACGCTGACGCCGCGCCTCGTGAAATCGGGATTGATACCCGACGACCCGAAACTGATCGAACGCATAGTCAAATAATCAGCTATCAGCCTTCAGTCATCAGCCGTCAGCTTTTAAGCTGATAGCTGATGGCTGAATTAATGGGAGGATGAAATATGTCAGGAACATGGGATGATCGTAAGAAGGCGCTTGAAGAGGATTATTTCCGGCGCAAGGAACAAGAGGCTATCGAAAAGCAGCGCGCAAAGCGGGAGGCTGAAGAGGAGACCGCTAAAGCCGAAGCCTCGCTGCTTGAGTGCCCGAGATGCGACGGCAAACTCGTCGAGCTTAAATACGAGGACGTGCTAATAGATCGTTGCAATAAGTGCAACGGCGTGTGGCTCGATGCAGGGGAGTTGGAGCACATAATGGGACATGAAGAAGGCGGCGGTTTCTTCGGCCGGATGTGGCGCAGCATCTCAGGGGATTGAAGACCACGCCCTGGAGTTCCTGCTCCGGTCTGAAATCCAAAAGGGCCAAAATTACATCCTTAACGCTTTCGATTGCATGGTGCTATCTTTGGCATCCATGCTTTGAAAAGAAATTGGAGGGGAGACATGGCACCTATTGCACTTCCCGAAGGCGCGCCGCTTCCGCTTGTGAGCGACGATGTGCGCTTCAGCGATAGCTTCCACTCGTTCGACCTGCGAGTTTCGAGACCCTTTCGCGCAGGCGAGCATCTGCGCATCGAGCCGATAGCCGAAGTCTTCAATCTCTTCAACGTGACGAACATACTCGGCGTGTCGAACGTGAACTACTCAGGTTATTCGAACGTGCTTGTGCGAGACAGCGAAGACACGGGATCGCCCGGCTTTCTCAGGTCATCGAGTTTCGGACGCGCAGTGACGACGGCGGGCGGCGTATTCGGGTCGGGCGGGCCGCGCGCTTTTCAATTCGCGGTGCGGTTATCGTTTTAAGCAAGATGGCAACGACGACTGATAAGGCGGCGACATTGAAGGCGGAAGCGGGCCTTCAAAGACGACTCGGAGTATGGACAGTAGTGGCCCTTGTCGTCGGCGAAGTCATAGCTGTGGGGATATTTCTCGTGCCCGCAGGAATGGCAAAGTCGATAGGCTCGCCTCTCTGGCTGCTCGTCGTCTGGATTGTGATGGGCGGGATGGCCCTGAGCGGCGCGCTCTGTTACGGCGAGCTTGCCGCGCGGTTCCCCGAAGCCGGTGGCGGCTATGTTTATCTGCGAGAAGCCTACGGGCCGCGACTCGCTTTTCTCTACGGCTGGAAATGTCTTCTCGTGATGGACCCCGGCCTGACAGCTGTGCTTGCCGTAGGGCTTGCCGACTACGTGGGCTATATGGTCCCTCTCTCTCAGGCGGGCATGCGTGTAATTGCCGTCGCTGCGATATTGGCCCTCGCCGGATTGAACCTGCTTGGCGTGAAGGTGGGCGCTGGGCTCATGCGCTGGCTCACGATCGTAAAACTCGGTTCGCTCGCTTTCATATTGATCTGGGGATTCGGGCGAGGGCTTGGCGACTGGTCGAATTTCATTCCGCTGGTCGAGCAACGCGCAGGCTCATCGCCGCTCGTTTTAGCGATTGCGGGCGGGATGGTTTCGGCCTTCTTCGCATTCGGCGGCTGGTGGGAAATCGCCAGGATAACGGGCGAGGTGCGCGACCCTGAGCGAGTGATGCCGAAAGCTCTGGCCCTCGGCGTATGCATTGTGACGTTTGTTTATGTGATGACGAGCGCGGTCTTTCTCTACCTGATTCCCATCGAGCGCGTCACTACCGATAAGGCATTCGCCGCTCAGGCGGGCGAGGCTCTGTTCGGCCGGGCGGGCGGAGATGTCTTTTCGGTTATAGTTATCTTTTCGGTGCTCGGCAGCCTGGCCGGATTCATAATGGTTGCGCCCAGAGCCTACTATGCTATGTCGCGCGACGGGGTCTTTTTGAAGGGGGCTGCGGCCCTGCATCCGCGATTCGGCACGCCCGTCCGCGCAATCGCTTTGCAGGCGGCGCTCGCCTCGCTTCTCGTGCTGATCGGCACGTTCAAAGAGATACTGGCTTACTTCATATTCATCACGGTCGCTTTCATCGCGCTGACTGTGGCAGGGGTATTCGTGCTGCGACGAAAGGGCGGCCCGGATTCGCCCTTTATGATGCCCGCCTATCCGGTCACGCCCGTCGTATTTCTTGCGCTTGTGGCGGCGCTGCTCGTTCTGCTTGCGGCCAACAATCCCTTGCAGGCTCTTGCAGGTGTGGCGGTCGTGGCGGCGGGCGTGCCCGTTTATCATTTCGCCTTCGATAAGCGCAAGGGGGGAGGTTGAAACTTGCGCGAGCGCGATGTTAGACTTGGCCTTGATGAAATCCACACAGTCTGTGAGCCGGGGCGTACCCCGCAGTATATTCTGGACCATTTCGCGCAGACTCGGCATGGTCATAGTGCTGGCGATGGCTTTTTCTCTGAGCGCGCTCGTCACGATTTACACACTCTTTCGCAGCGGCGATACGCGAGTGCCCAACGTCGTGGGTCAGCCCGAAGCCGCAGCGCAGAAGATGGTCGAAGCTGCGGGACTGAAAGTCAAAATACAGCGCCGCAACGACGACAGCGTTCCTGCTGATACAGTGATCGAGACCCGGCCCGGCCCGAACTCATCGGTCAAGAAAGAATCCGCGCTCGTGATAGTGGTCAGCAACGGGCCGTCTCAGACCAGGAGCGAGAAGAAAGAAATCTTTAGGCGACATTCCGCTTTGGAAAAACGATTGAAAGAGGCATAAGATGATCGAGATAGCCCCTTCGATACTGTCGGCGGATTTTGCCGAACTCGGCGCGCAGGTCAAAGCGGTCGAGCGCGGCGGGGCCGGACTCATTCACATAGACGTGATGGACGGCCATTTCGTGCCTAATATCACCATGGGACCGCTCGTGATCGAAGCCGTGCGGCGGGTGACATCCCTGCCGCTCGATTGCCACCTCATGATCGCGGACCCCGACCGATACATCGGCGAGATAGCGCGCGCCGGAGCCACTATGATCTCCGTGCATTCGGAAGCCGTCCGGCACATTCATCGCACGCTGACTGCGATTCGCGAACTCGGATGTCGGCCCGGAGTCGCGCTCAATCCGGGCACGCCGGTCGTGGCGGTCGAAGAGGTGCTTTCGATAGTCGATTACGTGCTCGTAATGTCTGTGAATCCGGGCTTCGGCGGCCAATCCTTCATAAGCGCCGCGCTTGACAAGATAAGTCGGCTGCGAGGTATGATTGATAGTCGCGGACTGAAAGCTCATATAGAAGTAGATGGTGGAATAGTATTGCAGAACGTCTGTGAGGCGGTGAGGCGTGGGGCCGAATGGCTCGTGGCCGGGTCGTCCGTATTCGGCAAAGAAGACCCGGAAGAAGCGACCCGGCAACTCCGCCTGAAGGCTTTGGAGCCGCTAACAGTTTGACCCGTGTTTGGCCATGAGAGGGTGAGTCCACCCGATAATAGACAGCAAAGGAGGAGGCCTTGCCTTTTGCGTGAGGCGCAAAGGCTTGAGGCTGCTAAAGGGATCATTATGAAGGTAGTAAAATTTCTCGTTCTCGCTCTGGCGCTCGCGCTCGGGTTTTCGGCTTGCGGCAAACCCAAAAACACGATAACGCTCGAAGAGGCCAAGGCCGGCCGCGACCAGGAACTCTTTCGCGAAGCGATGAACGCTATTCGCAAAGGTCGGCATGATGAAGGCCGTATACTGCTCAACACCCTTATGAACACCTATCAGGAAAGCCCTCTGCTCAGGATAGCGAAGCTTGCCATCGCCGACTCTTTTTATATCGGCGGAGGGTCTAAAGGGCTTGCACAGGCTGAGGTCGAATACCGCGACTGGGTGCAGTTCTTCCCTACAGACGACCTGGCCGACGACGTGATGCTGAAGATGGCCGAGATACATCTGCGCCAGGTGGTGGCCCCCGACCGCGACACGACTCATGCCCGTCAGGCCGAGCGACAACTTCAGGAGTTGCTGCGCCGTTTTCCGAACACGGACAAGAAGGCAGAGGTCGAAGCCCGCACGGCCCAGGTCCAGGAGATACTGGCCATGCACGAATTGAAGGTCGCCCGATTCAGCTACGAACTTCGCAATGCGGCCCCGGGCACACAATTGCGCACCGAAGAGATACTCAACAAATATCCGAACTTCTCTCGCTTCGACGAGGCGCTCTGGCTGCACGCAAGGGCCATGGCCGATCAGGAAGACACAGAGACGGCCGGCCGTGATCTTGCGCGCATAGTGCGAAGCTTTCCTCACTCCGAGTACCGCCCGGAGGCCGAGGCCCTGTTGAAACAGTGGGGCATGCCTGTGCCTGAACCTGACCCTGAGAAACTGGCCGAAGGCCCGCCCGATGGCAAGGGCATGGCTTCCCGGCTGGTCTCGTTCGTCTTCGGTCCCAAGATAGACACCTCGCCCAAGGGCGTAATCATAGACCCGGACCTCAAGACCGAAGAGATGGTCGCTCGCGCGAAGGAACTCGGCGGCGCTCCGAGAACTCTCGAAGCGGTAACGCCCGGCGCGGAGACCACGACTAACGAACGCGATGCCCGTCCTCGTCGCGCCACAGGCGCGAGCCAGGATGTTCAAGTCCGGCCCGGCACGCCCTCCGAGCAGACGGGGCAGGCTTCTTCTACTTCATTCAAGCTGACCAATCAATCTTTGAAAGACCTGAAATCCGAAGGGCTTCCCTCGGATGTTCTCAAAAAACTTGAGAGCCTCAAGAACAAAGAGTTTTCGGGAGCGGAAGAGTTTCTCGCCGTCGTTAAGACGGCCATCGGAAACGAGCAGGCCGATAAGTACCAATCGCTGATCCTGAAGCATGCCACTTCTTCGAGCAAGGGCAAAGAGAGTAAAAGCGACGGCACATCGAAACTGTTACGCAACCCCTGAACTATTAAGCAGAGGAGCAGAGGAGAGAGAAAGCAGGGGAGCAGGGGTGCGGAGGAGCAGGGGAGCTACTCTTCTTCACTCATTAATTTATACCCAATCAGCTAATCACGCGACAATCCAATCACCCTTGCACCCCTGCTCCCCTGCACCCCTGCTTGCTCCTGACCTAAATGAAAGTTCTCGTCATCGGTGGGACCGGCTACATCGGCGGCCACACAGTGAAAGAGCTTGTGCGGCGCGGCCATGATGTGTCGGTATTGGCTCGCGGAGTGACCCGCGCGCAATTGCCTGAAGAGGTGTCGCTCGTCACGGGAGACCGTCACAACTCGCAAGACCTCGCCCGCGCCCGCTCTCTTAATGTCAATGCAGTAATAGACATCAACGCCTACACGCGCGAAGAGACCCAGGCGGTGATCAATACGTTCGACAGCGTGATTTCTCGCTTCGTTCACCTGAGCACGCTGTCTGTGTGCAGAGAAATAGACCGTCTGCCCCTTGTCGAAAGCGATGCGCTCGTGACAGACCCTACGGCCGGATACGCTTACGACAAAGCCGAATGCGAACGCGCCCTGCGGTGGGCCTATACCACTACGGGATTCCCCTTTGTGAGCGTGCGCCCGGCGGTCGTCTTCGGCCCGCGAGACCGCATATCGCGCGAAAACTATTACCTCAAACGAATAGTCGCAGATGACCCTGTTATAGTGCCCGGCACCGGCGCAACGCCCATCTTCGCTGTCTACGTGAAAGACCTTGCCGAAGTGCTCGCCAATGCTCTTGAATCGGAGGGCGTCAGCGGGGCGGCCTATCATCTGTCGCAATCCGAAATCGTAAGCATAAACGACCACATAGCGAACATCGCACAGATAGCCGGCTGTGAGGCCGATTTTGTAGAGATACCCGCGCGATTGCTTGAGCGATTGGGATTCAATCTCCAGCAATTTCCTTATTACACGGGCGGCCGTATCGTCGTATGCGACACCGGCGCAGCGACGCGCGATCTTGGATTTGAGCCAACCCCTTATTTGCGCGCGCTCCGCGAGACGATAGAATATTTCCTCGCCCTCGGTCCCGAAGGCCAGCCATCCATAGAAGACCGCTTTCAGCCGCTGATTCCACGCCAGCGTGAACGGACCCTTGTTGAGAGATACCGCGCGAGCACGAGCGCGCTTGAAGACCGCCTGACCGACCAGTGGTTGAACGAAGCGATGCCCGGTATGTGAGTGATGCGCGATGCGTGATGAGTGAAACAGGGCGTGAGACGATTCGTCCGAAAGGTCAGCTATACTTACGAAGAATTCATTCTTCTAAAGATTTCATTCTTCTAAAGATTTCTTTCTTCGGCATCTTGCCTGCAAGCGGCGCGCGCATTCATGAAATTGAGGGAACCCCCAATTCATGCCGCGCGCAGTATAGCATTGGAGCATGGTCTCATTTTCACATCGGGGCGCTGAAAGTGAATAGAGAAAGCGTGACCGCCGGATTTGGCCCAACTTGATTGCGGCATTGAAAGATAGTAATATCGAACCGAAAACGAGCGAGTCTTATTTTAATAGTAAATGCTGCTCAGACTTCTCTAATCCCAAAACCTATACTCCTCTTTCTGGGATTAAGGACTTGGCCTTCGTGCAGTCTTCCTGACCTTGCGTATGGCTAATACTTTGTTCAGCAGCCTGCCTGAAAGGAATCACGATGACCGACAAACCGGAGCAGGACGACACTGCTCTCATTCAAACCGGCGTCGAAGGCCTGGACGACGTGCTGCGAGGCGGGCTGGCGTCGAATCGTCTATACCTCATCGAAGGCAATCCCGGCTCCGGTAAGACCACCCTCGCCCTTCAATTCCTGATCGAAGGCGTCCGGCGCGGCGAGCCTTGCATGTTCGTGACGCTCTCTGAAAGCGAAGAGGAATTGCGGGCCTCTGCCATCTCTCACGGCTGGACTCTGGAAGGCATAAACATCCTTGAAATCATCCCCTCGGAAGAGAGTCTCAAACAAGACGCCCGGTATATGATGTACCACCCTTCGGAAGTCGAACTCACAGAGACGACCAAGTTCGTGCTGGCCGAGACCGGGAAGATCAAGCCTGTGCGGCTTGTCTTCGACTCGCTTTCGGAATTCAGGCTGCTTGCGGAAAACCCCCTGCGATACCGGCGACAGATTCTCGCCCTCAAGCAGTACTTCTCACGCCAACACTCTACTGTATTGTTCATTGACGACCGGACGGGTGAAGAGCGTGATATGCACTTGCACAGCCTCACCCACGGCGTCATCAGCCTCGATCTCATTGCGACCGAGTACGGAACGATGCGACGGCGGCTACAGGTCGGCAAAATGCGGGGTCGCGCTTTCCGCGAGGGTTATCACGATTTTGTAATCCGACGCGGCGGCCTCGAAATCTTCCCCCGGCTCGTCGCTTCAGAGCACCAAACCTCATATCAGCGACAGTTGATCGAGAGCGACCTGGAGCCGCTCGACGCCCTTTTGGGCGGCGGGCTGGCGAAGGGCACGAGCACACTAATCATTGGCACCGCCGGGACAGGGAAATCGTCCCTGGCAACTCAGTATGCGCGGGCGGCGGCGGCGCGAGGCGAGCACACGTCCATATTCCTCTTCGATGAGGCCATAGCGACTTACCTGGAACGGTCGGCGGGCCTACGCATGGAGATGGAGCCGTTTATCAGCGCGGGCCTTGTGAGCCTGCGACAGGTCGACGTGGCCGAGTTGTTGCCGGGCGAGTTCGCCCACGCCGTGCGCTGTGAGGTCGAAAGTGACAAGGCCGGCATCATAGTGATAGATAGCCTGAGCGGTTACATGAACGCCATGCCGAGCGAGCAGTTCCTGGTGCTGCATCTGCACGAGCTTTTAACATACCTCGGTCAGCAGGGGGTGACGACGCTGCTCCTTATGACCCAGCACGGACTTATTGGCGGCGGCGCGCAGGCGGCGGTGGATGCGAGCTACCTGTCGGATACCGTGATTCTGCTGCGCCACTTCGAAGCATTCGGCGAGATACGTCAGGCGATCTCTGTAATCAAGAAGCGGACGGGCAAACATGAGCG
>JAKEHD010000111.1 GCA_022615215.1 Blastocatellia bacterium | reverse complement strand
GTCAGCTATCAGCTATCAGCTATCAGCTATCCGCTACAGAGCGGAAAGCGGATGGCTGATGACTGATCGCTGACGGCTGATGGCTGTGTCTCGACCGGCCCTGCGGTAAATTCAAGCATGAACGCTATTGAGAGGAAACAGATGCCAGTCACAAGGGACGAGTTTCGCCGCGCGCTCAGCCGTTTCGCCAGTGGAGTCACAGTCGTCACCGCGAAATGCGAGGACGATCAACTGCGCGGCATCACAGTCAGCGCATTTTCGTCTCTTTCCCTCGACCCGCCCCTCGTCCTTATATGCATAGACAGGCGCGCGTCGCTGCACGACCATCTCGAAGAAGGCCGTCACTTCGCCGTAAACATACTGGCCGAAGGCCAGGAGGATATATCACATCGCTTTGCCTCGAAAGTCCCTGATCGCTTCGACGGTCTCGCTTGCAGAGAAGGCACGGCCGGGTCGCCGCTGATCGAAGGCGCTCTGGCGGCAATCGAATGCCGCATCGTGCATGCATATCCCGGCGGAGATCATACGATACTCGTGGGCGAAGTCATATCGACGAATGTTTCGGAAGGCAAGCCCTTGCTCTACTGCCAGGGCAACTACGCGCGACTCGCCTGACATTTTCGGCGGGGCGGCTCTCGCCGCGCATCTTTCACAAACAACCTCCGAATAGAGCGGGCAAGGGCTTTTCGGCATAAGGGTTTCTTTCTTGCGCGGAATAAATGCGGGCGCTGAGGCGATATTATATTCATGTGGTGATAGGCAGCCTGCTCTGCGTGCGGCGGTCTCTTTTATCTCGACCGAACTCGAAGCAGGTGGAACTCGATTGCGAAAAGGGCGGACTCGAATTCGATTCGAGTTTACAAACTTTTAACCGCCGTGTCGGCACAAGTTTTAGTGGTATGGGAATGCTGCATGATATTATTAAGCCGCCCGCCGGTTTTCAGTTGACCTTGACCTCGGGAGGCGTCTCGATGCATCTGAACCATTCTATCGTTGCAGCAACCGAAGAGTATCCTATTCACCGCTCCGCTATCCCGCCCGTGGAGATAGACGAAGGCGGGTATCTGGCCCGCTTCGCAAAAAACCGGCAGGAGCTTGATTCGGTCTTCAAGCTCAGGTTCGAGGTCTTCAATCTCGAACTTGAGGAAGGGTTGGATTCGTCTTTCCAAACAGGCCGCGACCAGGACGAATTCGATCTCGACTGCCATCACCTCATTGTATTAGAGTCTTCAGAGGAGAGAATCGTGGGCACATACCGCGTTCAGACGGCTGAGATGGCCGAAAGCGGGCGAGGCTTCTATTCAGCGGGCGAATTCGATCTCTCTAATTTGCCTCTGTACATGCTTGAGAACGCGGTCGAACTTGGACGCGCCTGCATAGACCGGACCAATCGCTCTCCGCAGGTGCTCTTCCTGTTGTGGAAAGGAATTGCGGCCTACATGGTCCACAACCGGAAACGTTACCTGTTCGGTTGCTGCTCGCTTACGAGCCAGGACGCGCACGAAGGCAAACGTGTCATGGAACTGGTCGAAGAAGGCGGGTACATGCATCCGAGCTTTTTCGTAACCCCGAAGGAAGGGTTCGAGTGTTACCCTGAAGGCTTCAGGGCCGAGGAGAAGCAAGGGAGCAGGGGAGCAGAGGAGCAGGGGAGCAAGGGAGCAGAGGGGCAGGGGAGAGGAGAAGAACCCCAGCACCCCAGCACCCCAGCACCCCTGCATGTCTTCACCCCCGCACCCCCGCACCCCAGCACCCCTGCATATCCTCCAGCCCGTGAAGTCCATATACCGCGATTGTTCAACATCTATCTGCGCTATGGGGCGCGAGTGTGCGGGCCGCCCGCCATCGACCGATCGTTCAAGACGATAGATTTCTTCGTCGTCTTCGACATAGATGAGATGAACGATCAAGCGCGCCGGGCGTTTTTCGGGGTTTGAGCCGAAGAGATGAAGCAACTTCGCGTCATACTGAAAGTGATCGCCCTCTGCTCGCTGACCGCTTTTCTGTATGCGCTGTGGATTTCGGTGAACGCTTTCGTCTTCGCCTCGGAGAAGACATCGCGCGGCTGGCGTTCTTTCATATTCAGAAAATGGGCCGGGGCGGCGGCTGCGATAACCGGCATGAGAACGACCGTTTATGGCACGCCGCCCCGGCCTCCCTTTTTTCTGGTTTCCAACCACTTGAGCTACATGGATATAATCGCGCTGGCCGCGCACCTCGATTGCGTCTTCATCGCAAAAAGCGATGTGGCCCGATGGCCCGTAATCGGGCGGCTCTGCCGGAGCGCGAAGACCATCTTCATCGACAGGAAGAATCGCAAAGACATTACGAGAGTGATCCGGTTGATCGAGCGATCCATGAGCGCGGAACAGGGAGTCGTGCTCTTTGCCGAAGGGACGAGCACCGAGGGGGCGCGCGTTCTGCCTTTCAACTCGTCGCTTCTGGAACCGGCGGCGCGGGCAGGTTATCGGGTCTCCTACGCAAGCATAAGCTATAGCGCGCCTGCCGGAGAGGTGCCCGCGCACATGTCCGTCTGCTGGTGGGGCGACATGACTTTTACAAAACACCTCTTAGAGCTTTTTCGTTTGCCGGAGTTCCATGCCACACTGGTCTTCGGCGAAGAGACTTTTCAAGAAGCTGACCGGAAGGTTCTGGCCGATAAATTGTGGCGCGCAGTGCAGAGTCAATTTATCCCTGTAGTCAAGAAGGAGGAAGAAGAGTGGAGCGCGAGCATCCGTTGACCGGCAATAATATTCTTATGCTCAAACAGGGCCTTGAGCTACTCGACGGGCTACCCGGCGATCTATACGCGGCTGTCAATCCGCCCTTATTCGATTATGGCGTGGGCGCACATTTTCGTCATTGTCTGGATTCTTATACCTGTTTCCTCAAAGGAATCGAGAGCGGACGTATCAATTACGACCTCAGAGAAAGAGATGAGCGCGTAGAGCGGGACCGCTCGTTTGCAATCGCAAAGATCGAAGCCACTATCGACCGCCTTCACCACTTGCCTGCGACCGAGGCCTCGGTGCCGCTCGTTGTAAAAATGGAGAGCGCCGTAAGAGAGAAATCTTTATTAGGAAAGAAATCTTTATGCGATGGAGAGCAGCCCCTTTGGGCGCATTCGTCGCTCGCGCGCGAGTTGCAATTCCTGATGAGCCATACCGTTCATCACTATGCTATAGTAGCCGTTCTATTGCGATTTCAGGGCTTCGAGCCGGGCAAAGGGTTCGGCGTCGCCCCTTCGACTCTCGAACACTGGAGAAACGCTTCGCAAGAAGAAAGAAATCTTGAAGAAAGAAATCTTTATGTGTACGGTAAGCTGGCTCCATACCGATGACGGTTATCATCTGATGTGCAACCGCGACGAACGCCGGACGCGCAAGCAGGCCCTCGCGCCGCGCGCGCGCGAGTTAAAGGGAACGCGCGTCATCGCCCCCGAAGACGGAGAATGCGGCGGCTCATGGATAGCGGTCAATGAGTTCGGATTGGCGCTGTGCTTGTTGAACCGTTACGGCGATTCGCCGGACGATCCTGATCGTGCATACACGAGTCGTGGGCTTCTGATTACGGAGTTGATGGACAGCCCTTCGATAGTGATCGCGCGAGGCCGCATAAAGCTGATGGAGTTGGACGACTTCCGTCCATTCACGGTTCTCGTCCTGGAGCCTGGTTCGCCCGCTCTCCTCGCGCATTGGACGGGGTGCGAGTTTTTTATGGAAAACAACGGCGAATCCGAGATGCCGCTCATCGCTTCGTCATTCGATAAGCGCGGCGTGACCGCATTTCGCAAAGAGCTATTCGAGCGATTGGCCGTCCGGGCGGGGCGGGTAGATGAAGGCGTGCTCCAAGCTTTTCACACGAGCCACGCGCCTGTTCCGAGCGCCTACTCGCCTTGCATGCACAGGACCGACGCCTGGACGGTCAGCTTCAGTTGGATAAAGGTCGCGCGCGACCGCGTAGAGTTTCTCTATTGCCCTGAAGCTCCTTGTTCAGGCGCTATGATGGAGTCGGTTCAGGTCGCGCGCGCGCAGACCTTTGTATGATTGAATCGAAGACAGAAAACCCGCATAAAGATTTCTTTCTTGATAAAGATTTCTTTCTTATGCCAGGCG
>JAKEHD010000110.1 GCA_022615215.1 Blastocatellia bacterium | reverse complement strand
TTCGACTTCTCGAAATTCACGAACCAGAACAGCTTGTCCTTTATGAACGGCCCGCCTACGCTGAAGCCTCCCTGCTCGCGGTCGAACTCCGCGCTCTTGAGTTGCTGATCGATGCTCTCTATCCCTGTGAAGGTCACAGGCACCGCCGCCACTTCTTCATCGCGGTAGAAGAAGAAAGCCGATCCATGTATATCATTGCCGCCGCTACGGGTGACGATGTTGACAGCGCCCGAAGAGGTCAGACTGGTCGAAGGGTCGAGCGACGACTGGCTCAACTGGAACTCTTGCAGCGCGTCCTGAGAAATGTTCTGAGTGGTCGTTCCGACAGTCTCATCGGATATGTCTATGCCGTCGACCTGTATTCGCGTGACGCGGCCGGAACGCCCGCCGACTGAAATGCCGGTGAACTGGTTTTTGGTGGGATCGAAATTGCCGCCGTCGACGATCTGAACGCCGGGCGAGAGTTGAGCCAGATCCAGGAAGTTTCTACCGTTGAGGGGAAGGTTCTCTATCTGACGCTGATTGATGACGTCGTAGACTTTGTTCTCGACGGTGTTGACCTGAAGGGAGGATTCGGCCTGGACGGTGACCACCTCTGTCGGGGAGCCGACTTCGAGGGAGACATCTCCGATCGAGGCAGCGCCGACCTGAACGGTGACCTGGCGCACGCCGGTCTTGAATCCTGAGGCTTCGACCTTGACTTCGTATTCGCCCGGTTGAATCGCGCGCATAATGAAGACCCCGGCCCCGGTGGTCGTGGTGGTCAGAGACCTCCCTGTCTTCTTTGAAGTTATGGTCACCGTGGCACCGGCAACCACCGCGCCGCTCGGATCAGAGACGACTCCTTCGATGCTGCCGGTAGATTCCTGGGCCGGCGATGCGGCAGGCAAACATAAAGTGACAACCATGGCAAAGACCGTAATCATTACGGTCCAGGTTTTTTTTGCATCTCTTTTCATCGAAATCGTACCTCCTTAAAGATAGGTTTCTGGTTAGGCTTGCACGGGTGAAATGGATTCAGAGCGATTACCCGAATACAGGTGACGCAAACGGCAACCCCGTTGGCCGTGAATCAGATAATGACCAACCGGCTCCTGCCCCATCGCATTCCCCTTAAGGGTCGGCGCATAGAGTTTGGGACGCGCCGTATATCGGGATTCATTTATCTCTTTAACAGCGAACGGGCTTTGAAAGTTGTTTGGTTCGGCACTCACGCTTCAAGCCTTTTGCAAATCATGAGGTTTTGAAAGTTGTTCGGTTCGGCACCCACTTCTCCTCGCGGTATTTGATTAGACCGCTGACATCAGAGCAAGTAATTAATCCTCGGGATAACTCTATCCCGGAATAAATTCTGAGCAGCTTCGGCGAGCGAGCTACGAAGGATTAAGACTTGGCTTGTCACTGAAGCTACTTGCCGCAGGTGATTTATCAAAAACTCGCCCTGTTAAATTCGTGATGCAATTAATTGAGGCAAGGATCATTCCAGTAATGACCGAAATTGGCGAAGGCGACTAAATGATTGATTTTACATCGTTTAATCCGAGTTGATAAATAGGGCTTTGTATCTGCACTCACTGTTATCCGCATCGTTATATCCAAGTATTCGGATTTTTTCCAAATACTTGGATATAACGATGCGGGCCTCTCCTTTCAGAGTAATGGTGGAAAACGGCGTGAGTATGAGGCTTCCAAAAACAGGCAGCGCCTTGGCAGAGACCGCAGACATCGGGCTTCTGAAGCGAGACTCTATGGAAAGAAGAGGGCCTCACAGCTTTTTATCTTCTACGATAAATAAGCGGTTCCGGATAGGGCTGACCGCATCGCTCAGGCCCCATACTACGGCTCAATGCGGTAGCTGCAATGGGTTGAAGAGGAGGGCTTCGCCTCTCAAAGCGAAGGGCTTGCGCAGCCAGTCGCGCTGGTATAAACTCAGGTTTTGAGTGACGATTCAACAAATAAAGAGGGGAACGTCATACTCATCGGACTTATGCCAACTGATGCCGGAACCGAGGCATCGTAAGACTGTGATTTTTTACCGGTTCGCAATACCAGTCAGTGGAGTCTATGGAGGAAATCCGATGTTCAGCAGAATTTTAAAAAGAGCCGCCGGGTTGAGCGCGCTTCTGATGGTTTTATCAACAATCGTATCGGCGCAGACCGTCACTATCGAGGGGACGGTCAAGATGAAGGCTGCCGACGGCACGTTGACGCCTGTTGCGGGCGCGCTGATCGATATTTACCGCATGGATATTAGAGGCCACTACGATATCAAGACCGACAAGACAGGCCGTTACGTGCGAGTCGGCTTGCCGGTGCAAGGCACGTTTCTGGTCGTCGTTTCGGGACCGGGCATAGCCCCTACCTGGGTCAATAACGTCAGATTGGTCCAATCCAATGTGGTCGATGTGGAGGTCACTCCCGGAGACGGCACCCGGCTGACACTCGAACAGGTGAAAGCCGCTATGAGCCAGCCAGCAGGCGGTCAAGCAGCCCCGCCGACCCAGGATAAGGCCAAAACCGAAGCCGAACAAAAAGAGTATGAGGCGAAAGCCAAAGAAGCCAAAGATCTCAACGAATCGTTCAATGCTGCTACGAAACGGTTCAATCAGGGCGTCGAACTTATGAAGGCCAACAACTACCAGGCCGCCCTCAGCGAGTTCGAAGCGGCAGGCGGAGTCGATGTCACCAAACACGAAGCCTTTTACGAGGTTTACTATAAGGCTAATGCCAGCGCTGCCGAAGTCCACTATCAGTTGGGAGTCCCTTTGTTCAATGAGAAGAAGCGCGATGAAGCCAAAACCCATTTCCAGAAGGCGGTGGTCTCGATAAACAAAGCCATCAGCGCCGCGACTTCCACCCCCAAACCCAATGCCAACATCAACAATGAGTTGATCACTTACTACAACATTCTCGTGAAGAATGCCAGACTCCTGATCGAGTATTATCAGGATGCCGACCTGATGGATGAAACGGCCAAGTCGATAGATAAGGCCAAAGCCCTTGACGCTTCCAATAAAATAAAATGGGATGTCACCAAAGGCGATCTCTATCGCATAGCTTTCCGTTTGGATGAGGCCCTGGCAGCATACCAGGAAGTGCTGGCCGCCGATAAAAACAACGTCGATGCCATGTACGGGATTGGACTCTCGCTTATCAGCACGGGCGACGAAGCGAAGCTTAAAGAAGCCGAGAAATACCTCAAGGATTTCGTCAGCAAAGCTCCCGCAGACGACAAGCGAGTGCCCGAAGTGAAAGAATCGCTCGCAGCCCTTGAAAGCCTTCGTGCCGAGCAGGAAAAGCCGGCGAAGGGTCGCAAAAAGCCGTAGAACGAATCCGGCCCGCGACGGTCTCGGCGTGAATTCGACTGCGCGGAACCAGGAGCCACTGCCTGAGTCCCGGCCGTGGCTCTTTGCCTCTAATGCCTCATAACTGAAGCGCAGGGTTTCTATTTCGGCTTCAGTAGTATTCTGAAATATCTCTTGACGTAACACTGGCCTTCTGGTAAACCCATTGGGAATAAAACCACAGGGAAATCGTATGAAGAAGCTTGATCTTAGCCGTTCAGCGGCGGTACTGGTTCTTACTTTCGCCCTCCTGTCGCTGCTGATTGCAAGCTCGATTTTATATTATCCCCTTCGGGCACAATCATCGCGCGCCCGCGTCTTCGATATGGACCGGCGCACGAGACACGCGCGCCTGGCGGCGGAACTCTCTTCGACTCGAAAGGACGAATTCCGACAGGCTCTTTTGGCTCTTGCCGCGCTCGATGAGCCGGGAGCGCTCGATGTATGGGAAGCGGCCCTCTCGAACACTGATCCCCTGTTGCAAAAAGAGGCATGGAGCAAATACCAGGAGGTGCGAAACGCGCTTGCCCGGAAAGAGCTCGTTCCAAAGGTCGCGCGCATCGCCGCTCCTTCAAGCCTTGTTCTCCAGATAGCCTCTTCGGCCCGCATGGAGGTCAACGTCTGGTCGGAAACCGCCGATGAAACGGTCGTCGCCGCCTCTCCTTATTTGCTCGAATATATTCGCAGCCAGGGGATCGACTCTCTGGAGCTTTACGACTCGATAGCCGATTGGCAGCGCGCGCGCGCGCGAGGAGACGCTTACGCGCGCGCGATAACTCCCGACTATCAATCCGACCGCGCCTCATCCGAATCGCAAATAAGAATAGCCGTGATAGATATTGCCCGAACGAGCGCGCCCGCGCCTGGGTATTCCGATTGGCTCGGCGACCGCGAGAACATATTGATGAGAAATGATTCCTTCATCGCCTATCTGGACATTTTTTCGTCAGACGGGGCTGAGTCTTCTATTGATTCGCGTATAGAGGAACGCTTCCTGAGACGCGGCTACCACCTGGCGGGGTTCTACACGCCGGAAGAGTTTGCCGACTTAGTAGGCCGGTTCTTTCCCGGCCGGTCTTTCAATGCATCAGGCGCGGGCGGCCGTAAACCTTCAACCGGAGCGAAACTGGCGCTCGCCGAAGGCAAGTTTCACAGCTACGAAGAGACCCTGGCCGAATTCAAATCCCTCGCGGAAAAGCACACGGATCTCGCGCAAGTGATCAACCTCGGTCAGAGTTATGAAGGGCGGCAGATATTCGCACTGAAACTGACTAAAAACCCTTCGCTCGATGATCCCAGCAAAGTCGACGTGCTCATAACGGGAGGCCACCACGCGCGCGAGTGGATATCTATCGAACCGCCGATCTATTTTGCGAATCAACTCGTCCGGGAATATGAAACCGACGACAAGATCAAGTACCTGCTCGATCACTTGCAAGTCTGGATCGTGCCCATAGTAAATCCCGATGGACTTGTCTACAGTCAGGGCGCTGCGAACAATGAGATCAGCGGCATGAGGCTCTGGCGCAAGAACCGCCGTCCCATCTCACAGGGCGGATGCGTGCCGGGAACGGGAATCGACCTCAATCGCAACTACGACTATAAGTGGCGGCTCGAAAGCGATCAGCCCTGTCCCATCTACTTCGATGATCTGGGCGGGAGCGACAACCCCAATGATGAGTTTTATCGCGGCCCTCGCGCCGAAAGCGAATCCGAGATCAAGGCATTGAAGACGCTCATGGATGATCCGAATCGGCGATTTCGCGCGCGGCTCGATTATCACAATTACTCTCAACTCATACTTTATCCGTGGGGCTATCAGCAGGAAGACTCTTCCGACACGGGTGTGTTGGCCGCGCTCGCAGGCAGGCTGTCGGATGAGATATTCAGCACACACGGCGAGTTGTATCGCCCTCAGAAGGCGTTCGACCTTTATGTAACATCCGGCACGTCGCTCGATTATGCTTACGCCGTCAATCGCATCCCTGCGCCCTTCGTGATCGAAATGCGGCCGGTCTGCTGCAATTTCAACGTGCCTGAAAGCGAGATAGCGCCTATCAACGAAGAGAACTGGGCAGGCGCGCGGATGCTGTTGGACTGGGCCGCAGGGCCTCCCATTCTCGAATCGGTCAAAGCTTATCAGAAAGCGCCCGACGGGAACTTTTCGAAACTGGTTTACTCGGCCCGATGGTCGGCCTCCGGCGACCGCCCCGGCGAGACGCGACAGATGGCTGTTGAAACGCGCTTTCCCGTCATCGAGCCGGGACCGTTGAAAGTGCAGTTGCAGTTTTCAAAGCCCATGGATGTGGCCGCGCCATTGCGCGTTATGCTGGGCCGCGAGCAGCTTGACGAGGTGAGCGTCGAAGCTTCGGATGAAACCGAAGGGTGGGGAAAAACTCTTTACGCCGGAGACATGTGGGTGGGAAAGACCGAAATACCCGAAGGCGGAGACCCGCCTCGCGCCTGGCAGCTTTCGGTTTCGGCCGCGGATGAAGCGGGGCTTCAACTCGACGCGCGGCCTGAGACGGTCGCAAATTATACGGCAGGAACCGGCGGATGGCAGAACTACGAAGACCGCGAAGGCGCGGGACAAAAAGGCGGCCCGGATATAAGGCACATACTGTCGCCGAGCTTGCGCGAGGGCTTCGCATTCGTTTTTGTCGCAACGCCGGAAACCGGAGAGCGGCTTGCGGGCGGCGATACTTATTCGGTCGCCTGGACCGTATCCAAGAGCGATAACTTCATACCGGTTCAACACGAGATATTGCTTTCCACCGACGGCGGCGAAAGCTTTGCGCGCATCGCCGAAGGGATACGCGGCGATGTCGACAAGTTCCAGGTGCGGCTTCCGCCCGTCGCGACCGGTCGCGCACGCATAAGGGTTTTGGCGCGCGAGGGGGTTTTCGGAAATACCGTATTCGGCGACAATCAGGGCGACTTCCGCATCGGCGCCAATGTCAATTCTGCGGTTGAAATCGTTTTCGGCTCTTCAGAACGCCTCGATGTAGGCTGGACGGATTCGTCTTCCGGCGGAGCGACCCCGGCATCGAGCGGCCCGGCGCGGCTCGCAATCAATTTAAAGGTGATCAATCGCACAAGCACGCCCATAGCCTATCCCTTCCTGCAAATCGCCTCGCTCAGCCGAAATAACGTGCTGCTGTCGCGCGATGTCAAGACCAGACCCGGACAGGGCGCTCTCCAATCGCTCGACGCGGGCGAGGACGGCTTGCTTTCGCCGGGCGAGACCGCCGAGGCGCGCCTGGAAGTGGGACTTGTGATAATGAAGAAATTCAAATTGTGGGTGAACCTGTGCGGCGTGCCGACGGGCGGAACGATCTCGCCCGGCGCTTCCGTCCAGGTATGGAAGGGCAAGCCTAAAAACAAATGATGCGTGATGCTTTCTGTGCAGGGGAGCCGGGGTGCGGAGGTGATCGGAGTATTGTGTGATTAGCTGATTGGGTATAAATGAGTAAGCGAAGAGGTGTATCTCCCCTGCTCCTCTGCACCCCTGCTCCCTTGTACCTCGCGTCATTGCCAGGCGATGCTCGCCAGTCCCGCCACCCCGGCCAGTTGGTCGAAACCTATAGGCTCGCCTTTGAAATCGAGTCCGAAATCCATCGGGTCTATAGGGTGCGGTTCGTTCTCGGTAGCGGCTACGATGGCGGAAAGAGAATCGGCCAGATTTATGCCGCCCAGCACCAGCAGTCTCGTCAAGGCGGTCTCCTGGCCTCCTACATCGCCCAGCCTGTCGCGGTAGTAAAGCGCGAAGCGGTGCAACTCGTCAGCCCTCGCATCGGGCGCGCACTCGTGCGTGCGCACGAGCACGGGTTCTCCCCCGCGCACCACAACCGAAGTGAACCCCGATGCATTTGCTGAAACGAGCATCTTATCGCCCGGCGACGGGTCCAGTATAAGCCATTGCGCCTCGCCTATGTGTCGTGGCAACATAAGCCCCGCCTGCCAATCCACTCCGAAAAAGACCGATTCGTACTCTGAAATAACTTCATCGCGGGCAACCGTCATCAGATAGCGTTCCTGTCCCGAAACCGGGCTTATGCGTTGACGGCTGACGCGCAACTCGACAGCGGGCACGGCGATAAGGCGTTCGATCTTCCAGTTCAGCACTTCATTCAACTCGCGGCGGCTTGCGGGTTTGCTTTCGAGCGTGACGACCAGGGTTCGCGCTACGCCTTCGGGCAGAGCGACCGACCAGCGTTTCTTGTTTCGAAGCCCGGCGGCCTCGGCCGTCTGCCTTATTATTTCAGCCAACTCGTTCGGGTCTTGAATGTTTTCCGTATCGAAGCCCGGCGTAACAAGCCCTTGCGGCAGACGAGTCAGCGCGCTCGCCATGAGCGAGAAACCGCCGCGCCTGCGCCTTATGTCTACGACCGCAAAAGCTTCTTCAACGAATCCGGCCGCCACATTGGGCACGCGCGGAGCCAGTAAATATTTCTGTAAAGCTGATGCCATCTCAGTCCTCAGTCTTCAGCCCTCAGCCCTCAGTTTATACACCGATAGCTGATGGCTGATAGCTGATCTCAATATTCTCTGTAGGGTATGCCGTCGGAGCCTTGACCTGGAGCGTTGCTGCGTATGTCGCCTACGCCTTGCCCGCCTTCTATCGAAACGTCGTCTTCTTCAAATTCCAATGTCCAATCCGCCTCTCCCGTTATAGGGTCTATAGGCACCTCGCGGATGTAGCCTGCTGTGACGAGGTCTTCGAGCGATTGCGGCAGGGCCTCTTTATCGGCCGTGTACTGGTCGAGTAATTTCCTCAACTCTTTGAGGTTCTGTTTGAGGAGGGTCTCCCTGGCTTTTAGCTGTATCTGTTGATAGGAGGCCACGCCCACTGCGGCGAGGATCACTATTATGGTCATCACCATGACGAGTTCGAAGAGCGTAAATCCACGCGCGGGCCCGGTGCCGGAATGCGCGAGCGGGCGGCTCTTTTTACTGATTGAAAGATTATATAGCTTCATAATCGATCCCTTTTTTACAGTGGAAGGAGAGAAATCTTTAAGAAAGAAATCTTTAAGAAAGAAATCTTTATACCTTCTACAGGGGTGTTCATCCTTGAATCACCACTCTATGTACTTCGTTCCGTTGAGCGCCTCTTTATCGCTTTTCGAATAGACATCGAATACGTCCTCGCCGCCCCAGGAGGTCGAGTCCGGCTTGTCCTTGTAAGACCTCAAGCCCCATTCGGTGGTGCCGGTCATAGGGTCTATGGGAAGGCGGCGGAGGAACTTCTTGCGAGCGCCGCTCGTCCCCACGACGTTGGCCGGAAAGAACCCCTCTACCAGGACTTCGAGGTCTTTGGGATAGCCGCTTCGGCCAGGGGTCTGCAACTCCTGGGGAATTAAGCGGCCGCCCGACTCGTCATAGTATTTTTTGTAAGCGTCCAGAGCCTGACGCAATTGGCGCAGGGCCAATCGGAGTTCGGCTTCGCGTTCGCGCTGGACGGTGTTGCGCACCATGGGGACGGCCGCTGCCGTAAGGATCGACAGAATCGTGATGACTATGATGATCTCAAGGAGCGTAAATCCCGACCCAGGATTGCGGATTGCGGATTGTGGATTGCGGATTGTCAATGATGGCGTATGCCCTGCCAATCCGCAGTCAGAAGATTCGGGTGCTGAAAATTTCGCTCTCATATAATCAATCCGCATTCTAAAATCCGCAATCCGCAGAAGACGGAAATCTTTATCGAATCACCTGGCTTCAAGTTGAGAAGAGATCAATTTGACCGGGACGATCTCGCCGCTCGGAGAGTAGAACACCGTCTGCCCCTCGACGAGAGTCAGTGGCGATATGCCCTGCTCTTTCACCTTGAATATGACGAGCAGCAGTGTCCCGCGAGCGGGCGCTCCGCTCGCTCCGGCGGGCCGGGTCAATTGCACGTTCAACGTGCCGTTTTCGGCCGTAAATTGCAGGTCGGGTTTGGTGCCTCCCGCCTGCAACACTCCTCCGTCGCGCACGCCCTTGACTTCGAGTATGTTCGGATCATAGTTGAGCGAGACGTTGGTCGAGGAAAGCTCGGCGTTGCCGTCGATGATTATGGCGGCATAGATATCCTGGTTCTTGGCTGCGACCGTCGCGGTGCTTCTGACCGTCACATTCACCGGACGGGAAGCCTGGGCTTGCTGTTGAGAGTTTTCATCGTCACCCTCTTCCGTCTCGCCGGGTTCCCTCCCAGGTTGAACGCCCGAATTCTCCACGATCCTGCGCTCTACCGTAGGAGCGAAGCTCGTTCTCCTTTCGCGGTTCGGCCTGTTTCTCCTATCGGGCGGCGTCACCACGACGCCGGGCGAATCGGTGGTCCTCGGAGGGGAAGCGCTGCCTATCGTGGCCGAAGAGCCGTTGCCTTCGGGCACATTCGCCGCAAAGGACTTGGGCGCTTCATAAGGTTGATTCTGATTCGTCGCAGCAGCGGCGGCCACCTGACTGGTTTCAGCATCCTTCAAATCGGCCAGGTAGAGTATCTGCTCCAAGGTCAGTTGCGTTCGAGGGTCGGCCTGTGTGCCTGCGTCTTTGGCCAGGTGATCTTCCTCGCGTATATCGGCGCGGCGCAGTATGTGAGGAGTCACCGTAATCACCACATCGCTTTGCCTGTCTACGGTGCTCGGAGTTGCGAAGAACCGCCCGATTATGGGTATCAACCCGATCAGGGGAATTCCCTTGACCTGTTTGGATGTTTCGGTCTGGCTGACGCCTGCGATCAGAGTGGTTTGACCGTCCTTGATGCGCGCGACCGAAGTCATAGCCCGTTGATTGAACGAGGGCGTGAGGTCGCCCGTGCTGCGATCTATGGTCGAAGTGTCGATCTTCATCTTGAGTTGCACTTCGTCCTCGTACACCTTCGGCTGCATATCTATATTGAGACCGACGTTTTCATATTGAAACGAAGGAAAGCCGCCGCCGCCGCCGAAGCCGAAATTGACGCCCGGATTGAAGCCGAGGTTGTTTTGATTGGCAGGGTTTTGGTTGTTGTTATTGTTGTTATTGCGCCCTGTATTTATATTGGTCCCGCCGAACGTGGGAATGAACGCGGTCTGCACGGGCACTCTCTGCCCGATATTTATAGTGTTCTGCTCCTGGTCGAGGACGTGTACCTGTGTGGAAGCAAGCAGCTTGGCTTTGCCCTTGTCCTGGAAGAAGCTTATCAAAGACGGCGGAAGTCCTAGCGCAAAGGCGAGCGGTCCCGTGAGGGTGCGCGGCCCCAACCCCAGCACATTCGCTTTCTGCCCGATACCGCCTATGAAGCCGAGGTTAAGCCCGTTATCCCGACCGTCGTCTCTGGGAATGTTGAACTGGTTGCCGAGTCGCAGCAGGTCGTTTTGCGATACTTCGTAGATGTTTATATCTATGAGGACTTCGGCCTGGCTCTTGTCCATAGACCTGATCATCGATTCTATCAATTCGAGATTGGTGGGGGTGTCGCGCACCACGAGCGCGTTTAGCTGTTTGACTAGAACTATATTCTTCGTTTGAAGGGTGGCCTGGACCGCTTGTCGTATATCGCCTATATCGCCATTCTTGATGTAGAAGGTTCTCACCGAAAGCGGCTCGTAGCGCATTCTGGCTTGAGGGTTGTCGGCCGCGATGACTATGGTGCGCGTGTCGATCTGCGCGTACATCAAGTTGTTCGTCTGTAGGATCATCTCAAGCGCCTTGGGCTTGGTCACGTCGCGCAGGTCCACGTTCAGCTTCTGGTTGCCTATCTGCCGCTCGACCTGCTGATCGAACATTACGTTCAATCCCATGTCCTGTCCCAATTGCTCGACGAAGGACTTCAGGCTGTCGTTGCGCGATATGATGGTGGTCTTGGGAAAGCGGCGCGAATTGATTCCCGGAAGTTGCCCGTTTGCCGGCATGACGGCCCCGTTATATGAAGTCCTGAAGACGCCGTTTTTACTGGAAGGCTTCGTATAGCTCGGCCCGGCGTCGTCCTTGCCGCTCGGCACCCCTTCGGTAGAGAGTCCCTGAATTTCGAGCATGCGGCGCATCTTGATCAACGCAAGCTCGTTCGAGCGGTCGAAGGCGAAAGCCTGACGGTAGGCATTGTATGCCGCGTTGTAATCCTTTTGCTCGAAGAGGGTGTCGCCGCGCTCGACGAGCATTATAGCGGCATTGACGAGGGAGCGATGAAAGTGCAACTGGTATTCGATGTTGTTGGGCTTTTCGGCTACTGCGAGGGCGAACTTCTCAGCCGCTTTGTCCCACTGGCGGTTGGAAGCATATTTCACGCCCTCCTTGAAATGCTTCTTGCCGTCCTTGGCATAGGTCGCCGCAGGCACGGCCAATGCGAGCACCAGCGCCAGTGTCAGCGTTATTGCTTTTTGCATCTTCAGATAATTCTTCATCATCGCTCTAACCTCATCGGTCGATTTTTACTCCGGGGAAACTCCGTCCTCGGTGTTTAGGTTCAACTTACGGGGAACTGCTGTTTATTTAGAACTACTCTATCACGAGTTAGTTTCAAAAAAAACCGATATTTTCAAATTCGGACCTGCCCGCAAGGGCTTCAGGCGCAGGTCGCAGTCACGCATCGCTCGCGGCGCTTACTTACTCGACGAACGTGACACGATTGATCTCATGCAGCGTCGTCACACCTGCAAACATCTTTGCGAGGGCCGACTCGCGCAAGGATGTGAGACCCTCGGCGCGCGCCGCGCGGCGGACTTCGGAACCGGGGCGGCGCTCAAGTATTATCTCGCGTATGTGATCGGTCACATCGAGGAGTTCGTGTATGGCCGTCCGTCCGCGATAACCCGTGAAGTTGCATACCTCGCACCCCACGGAGTTATAAAAGACTTCGTTGCGGTACTTGTCAGGGTTCAGGCCCGATTCGGTCAACTCCTGATCTTCGGGCTGATATTTGACCTTGCAATGCGTGCAGAGAATGCGCACGAGCCGCTGTGCCAGCACACAGTTGAGGCTCGATACGAAGTTATACGGCTCGACCCCCATGTTGAGGAATCGGCCTATCACGTCTATGACGTTGTTTGCATGCACGGTCGTGAAGACCAGATGGCCCGTGAGCGCAGACTGTATGGCTATCTGTGCGGTCTCGGAATCTCGAATCTCGCCGACCATTATCTTGTCCGGGTCGTGGCGCAGTATGCTGCGCAGTCCGCGCGCGAACGTAAGGCCCTTCTTTTCGTTTACGGGTATCTGTGTTATGCCCTGTAGCTGGTACTCGACAGGGTCTTCGATGGTTATGATCTTGTCCTCTTCGTTTTTGATCTCGTTGAGCGCGGCATAAAGTGAGGTCGTCTTACCCGACCCGGTGGGGCCGGTCACGAGCACCATGCCGTAAGGCTCGGCGATGAACTTGCGGAACTTTTTGAGATCCTGCACGGCAAAGCCCACAACGTCGAGGTTCAATTCGCGGAAAGACTCGTTGATCTGCTCTTTGTCGAGTATGCGGATGACGCAGTTTTCGCCGTGTATGGCGGGCATGATAGAGACGCGGAAGTCTATCTTGCGCCCGCGTATTCGCATGCGAAACCGTCCGTCCTGGGGCACGCGCCGCTCGGCTATGTCGAGTTCGCTCATGACCTTGACGCGCTGAATGATCGTCTGATGATGGACGATATCTATAGGGTCGGCGGCGCGATAGAGCGCGCCGTCTATGCGGTATTTGACCACGACATCGGAGTCGCGCGTTTCTATGTGAATATCGGAGGCGCGGCGTTCGAGCGCGTTTAAGACGACCGTATCGACCAGCTTGATTATGGGCGACATCTCTTCATCGCCCGCGAGCCGGTCCATGTCGAGAACCTCTTCGCCCTGTTCGGTTTCGCGCACGAGGGCGAGCGTGTCCGTGCGAAAGCTCGCGGTCGCGGTCTGCAAAATGCGCGCGGCCGTATCGCCCCTCTTCAGGGCTTCTTCGACCGCCGAGCGCGTGGCCACAGCCGTTCTCAGCCGCACGCGCAACTGCGCTTCGAGTTCGTCTATGATCTCAAGATTGGTCGGGTCCGCCATGGCGACAAACAGCACATTCTCTTCTCTTCGCAAGGGGACGAATTGATGGCGGATCATAAGGTCTACGGGCAGTTCATGGATAAGGTGATAATCGATCTCATCGGTATTTCTCAGGTCCACGAATCTGAGGCGATAGCGCGCGGCCTTCTCTCTCGCCACTTTCTCTTCCTGGTCCATCTGGGACGGAGTGAGAGGCGCGCGGTTCGATTCCAGCGGTATTGCGACCACGCTTTCGCTTCCGTTTATTCGTTCGCTTGTTTCAGACATTGATTTCGTTCGCTCCAAGAATCGTTTATCGAGTGCCGGCCCCCATATTGCCTATCATGTAGAAGAGCGGCAGATACATTGCAAGCAGTATGGTCATCACGAGGCTGCCCATGAAGATCAGCACTACGGGTTCTATAAAAGTGGTTATCGTGTTCAGCCGCACATCCACTTCCGAGTCGTAAAAATTCGCCACCTCGTCGAGCATTTCGCGCAGCGCGCCGGAGCGTTCGCCCACGCCTATCATATCGAGCGCAAGCTCAGTGACCCAACCCGAAGCTTCGAGGCTTTCGGTAAACGGGCGGCCTTCGCGTATCCCTCCGAGCACGCCCTCCGATGCGCGGCGCAGCGAGCGATTGGTAATGGATTCGCTCGCGATCTCGACCGATTCGGGAAGCGTTATGCCTCCTGCAAGCAATGTCGCAAGGCTTCGGGTGAACTGAGCTATCGTAAGCTGGCGGATGGTCTCGCCCGCAACGGGCGTCTTCATTATCCAGCGGTCTATCGCCATGCGCCCCGTAGGGGTTCGCCGCCAGAAATAGATGAAGATCAGAGCGCCTATTATAGTAGGAATAATCCACGTCAAATTCTGGCTGACGAATTCGGCGGAGCCGACCACTATGAGAGTTATTGCGGGCAATTCCTGCGCCCCGACGCCGCTGTAAAGCTGCATGAATTTCGGAACGACGTAGGTTGAGAGTATCCCGATCAGCACTATCGAAGCGCTGATGAGCACCATCGGATACTGTAGCGCTTTTTTGATCTTGCGCCGGGCCTCGCTTATGGTCTTCTGATAGCTCACGTAACGGAGCAGGACTTCATCGAGCGAGCCGGATCGCTCGCCCGCAAGTATCGAAGCGATGTAGATTCGCGGAAAGGCGTCCCCCTGAGCGGCGAATGCCTGAGAGAGAGCCTGGCCCGCGCGCACCTTGTCTTCGACATCTTCGAGCAGGAGGCGCAATCGTTCGTTCTGAACGCGCTTGCGCAATATGCCGACCGCCTGAAGTATGGGAAGGCCCGCGCGCAGGAGCGCAGACAATTGTTGATTGAAGAGAAGGAAGTCTTCGGTCTTGATCTTGCGCGCATGCGATTCGCCGCCGAACGCGCGGCGGACGCTCACGGCTCCCGACCCCGATATGGAAAAGACGCGAAAGCCCTCGCGTTCGAGCTTCGAACGAAGGTCGCGCTCCGCGTTGGCCTCGATGGTTCTGGTTATGATCTCGCCGGTCGGCGTACCTAATCGGCATAAAAATTCAGCCATAGAAATTGACCCAAATCGAACCTGGCCCTTGCGGGCCGACTAAATCTATTCCGGGGCAATGCGCAAAGAAGCATTATAATATCACAACTTGCGCGCCATTGACACAAGAGCAAATACCTGGGAGCGCGCGCTTCCGGCGTGCAAGGCTTGCGCACTTGCTGATTCTTTTCGAAAAACAGCATCCCCGTAAGGCGAACAAGCAGCCGGACCTCGCGCTCCCAGATACATGCTCAAGCATCGACTGCGGAGCCTGTAGAAAAATTTCCGGTCTCATTATGAATTCGGACACTCGATTACACGCACGCCGCGCGCATAAGGTTTCAAAGATATGGCGAGCGTTTGCGACAGGAGCGAATTTTGCAATCTCGCAAACGCGCTTGAAATCGCCACTCGCGCCTAGTAGCATTACCGAAACACCAGCAATGAGAGAGAGGGTAAAAATGTCTGATTCAATAAATCGCCGCCGGTTTATCAGAGACACGGCTCTCGGCGTTGCGGGGCTTGCTCTCGCGCCGCGCATTGCCAGGGCGCAGAAGCGCGGAAGGCTGAAGCTTGAGGGACCGCCCCAAAACATAGTCATACTCGGCGGAGGGCTTGCGGGACTTGCGGCGGGCTATGAACTCAAACAGGCCGGGCATACCATAACTATCCTCGAAGCCCGCAAACAACCGGGCGGGCGCGTGCGGACGCTCAGGAATTTTTCGGACGGTCTCTACGTGGAAGCGGGCGCGCAAGCCTTTCCACAGGAGCATGAGTTTACGCTCGGGTACGCGGTCGATTTCGGGTTGTCTCTTCAACCTTCGTTGAAGTTCGGATTGGAATCTGTAGCCCACATTCGCGGGAGCCGTTTTCGCATAGGCGCGGGCGGCGTGGCCGAAGTTCCTTTCCCGCTCAGGGCGAGCGAGCGACAGGCGGGCATATTCGGATTGCCCTCGCTCTATCTCGGAGACTTCATGAATCAGGTCGGGAATCCGCGAAGGGCCAACTGGCCTCCCGAAGAACTCAGACCGCTCGACGAAATATCTTTAGAGCAACTCCTGCGCGACCTCGGCGCTTCGGACGGCGCGATAGATATACTTGCGGCCTCGCAACTCGGGGTACTGGGTTTCGGGCTTGATTCGATTTCCGCGCTCGACGGAGTGGTGACGGAAAAGATCGCAACTACGCTGGTCTTCTACGAGATAGCGGGCGGAAACGACCTCTTGCCGAAAGCCTTCAAACAGAGGGTCAAAAAGGCGTTCAAGAAAAAGGCCATCGTCCAGCGCATAGAGCAGGACGAAACCGGCGTGACCGTCATCTACGAGCGCAAAGGCGTGATCGAACGCATTACGGCAGACCGGGTTATCTGCACGCTGCCGTTTCCCATCCTGAAAGAGATAGAAGTCATCCCTACATTCTCCGAAGAAAAGCAGCGCGCTATAGAAGAGATAAAGCTCACGCCCATAACGCGCACCTATATGCAATTCCGAACCCGCGTATGGGAGCAGGACCGACTGACCGGCGACGGCATCACCGATCTCAGCATTCAAAACACTTATTCGCCGACGCTGATTCAGGGCGGGCGGCGCGGCGTGCTTGCTTCATACACGGGCGGGCAACGCGCCCTCGACTTAGGCGATATGAGCGAGAACGAGCGTCAGCAGCATGTGCGCCGCGAGATGGGCAAACTATTCGGCGGCCTTGACAGTGAATATGAAATGGGAATGAGCCAGATATGGCATAAAGACAAATGGGCGAAAGGCGGATTCACATACTTCGAGCCGGGGCAGATAACCGGCCTCTTGCCAGCGGCGCAGCACCCCGAAGGCCGCATACACTTTGCGGGAGAGCATACATCTCTATGGCACGGATGGATGAACGGAGCTTTGGAATCGGGCAACCGCGCCGCCGAAGAGGTCAATGAGGCCGGAAGCGCAGAGGCTATAAGGGTGAGGTAGCTTGCTTGCACAATCTTATGGTTTAAATATATATTTGGCTATGAGATATGTTATGCATTAACAGAATCCTCTTTGTTAAGGAGAAAGTGCCCAATGCCATTTCCTAAAGTTGAAAGAGTGTTATATAAGAGGAATCCTCTTGATCAGGTAATATGCCAATTGAGGTTTCCACCAATATTGAGAATTGATGCTGAAATCCCTGCAAACTTTCAAGACAAAGTCCGAACACTCTTTCCCAACTTTCTGGAAACATCCCAATGGAATGTGGAGGTTTCTCCGAACTTAAAAGGGCAGATACCATTTGATATTGTTCAGCAAGTTCTGCAATCTTCGGGCAACAAGAATTATGAATTTTCTTCTGAGGATGGACAATGGAAAATCAACCTAACAAGAAACTTCGTCGCCCTTACCACAAAAAAATATGAAAGATGGGAAGAGTTTAAGGAAAAACTCCAGGTGCCACTCGAAGCTCTGATCAATATCTATACTCCAGATTATTTTTCGAGGGTTGGATTAAGGTATATGGATATAATCAAACGCTCGGCATTAAATCTAGGAGATGTTTCTTGGGATAAGTTGCTACAACCATACATATTGGGCATCTTAGGATGCCAAGAGGTTGGAAGCTACGTCAAGGACTTTGAGAACAAATATGAAGTCGAACTGTCTGACGGGCAAAGTTTCGTTCGTATAATCACCAAATTCGCTGAAGCCTTGGAGGATCGCGAGATTTGCTACATGATTGATAGCGACTTTTATAATTCTCAGAAAACAAAAATTGATTCAGTCGTAGAAAAGCTGGATTATCTCAACACTCGTGCCTCGCGGCTAATTCAATGGTGTATTACCGGTCAGCTGCACGATGCCATGGAGCCTAGAAAATTATGACAAACTACATTCAAGAAACCGATTCAAAGGTTGTGCCTGCATTATCATTCTTTATAAATCAGCCGGTTAATGAAACCTTCGGCGGTTATATGACAGAAGCCCTCGCAGCAACCAGCATCAGTCGGCTCTTTCAACCAGTCAATGAAACTTTCGGCGGCTATATGTATGTCAAGTACTCGTCTCTATCCAGGAGAGCAGATATACTCAGGTCAGCGATGGAACTGACCCAAGAACTGGCAGACCAAGGTATGGCCAAAGAGTCGAGGAAGTTGTTATCGGCTATTGATACGACCTTATATATATTGCGGCAGTTCCGGATAGAACTCAGTTATATTCCCCAGTTACGCGCATCCACTGCAGATGATGGCTCTGTTTTATTTGAATGGATTTTCAATGATTATCGAATAGGTTTTAACATAGAAACTAATCCGGTTGAGTCGAGTTGGTACTTGATCACCAACTCGACTTGGGGAGAAATCAGCGCTTCAGGGCTCATGCAAGGTATCGATCTGAATAAGTTGATCCTTTGGCTCTTGAATTTCATTACTCTCACATTTTTAAAAGATGAGTTTTCCAGATAACTGTATAAGAGGAGTTCCAAACACGTCATTCTTAAATGATGAAGGCTCCGTTGGCTCACATCTCTTCTATTTTACAAATGGAAGAGATGATGGGTGGATAGAACAATCTATTAACTGGGAAGACGATGATTCCGTCGTTGAGTTCACTCTGCAACAAAGAAAGGCGGATGGAGAACTCCAATTCAAAGCCGGGGCAGTGGTAGTTCCACTAGAGGAAATTGACAGGCTCAATAATCGCCCCACAGTGAAAGGATTGCTTTCATGCGAAAGGAAGCCACTAAAAAATAACCCTTCCCACGGAAATATTTTGCTTCGATCAAACACTTCAAAACAAACCATGAAGCTAATAGCAGCAGGTCTTGCTTTAGCTGTAACAAAAATTGTCCGGCACCAGCATGATTAAGCAGCGCATATTATTTTCATAGAAGGCGTTGATTGTTCAGTGCGCGTTCACCCGCCTTATTTTCCCACAAGCAGCTTCTTCTCAAAACTATACGCCTTCAGTTCCAGGCCGCTGATGGAGAATCTGACAGGCTTGCAGGCGTAGCGGTTTGCGGGCAGGGATTGGTAAGCGGCGGGGGTGATTAGTATCTCTCGCTTCTCGGCGAGGTCTTCGCCGAGTTTCGATGCGAGGTTCATCTCTACGCCGAAGAGGTCTTCGTCGCCTATGACGAGCGTGTCGCCGTAGCCTATGCCTATGCTGCCGTAAATGTCGCGTTCGTCCGGGACCACTTCGTTTACGGCATCTATGGCTCGAAAGATATCTAGCGCCCCTTCAAGCGCATGCTTGGGGTCGTCGAATATCGCAAACAGGTTGTCGGCCTCCTGCTTGATGACCTGGCCGCCGTTGTCAATCACGGCAGGAGTAGCGGCCACCTCCATCTGGCGTATCATCGCCAGATAATGGATGATCCCATACTCTATCGTCAGACGGGAAAAGCCGCACATGTCGAGTACAAGGATGGCAACCTTGCGCTCGAACGTGCGGCAGATTCGCTCGTCTATTCCGGCGATCCGGTCGGGATACTGATTGCGATCCGATAGCAATTGCTTCAAATAATCGCGGCCTGATCGCTCAGGCGTCTCGCTGCTTTCGGCCATATCGCGCCTCTCTCGTTTGCCCGTCTGCTATTTGCTGCCGATGAATTCGCGTATGTAGCCGTTGATGAGCGCAGGCTCCTCGTGAATGACCCAGTGAGTGCCGTCGGGTATGCGCTTGATCGTCAGATCGGGCACGTACTTGTCAAGCCCAACGAGATTGCCCGTGAGCAAGGCGGTGTCTTTTTCGCCCCATATCACAAGCGTGGGCACCTTCACCGTAAGCGATGGAAGACCTGCTGCGAAGTTCGCAGGCTCTTTATCGCCTTCGCCCGTTGGAGGGCCTACGCGCGCCGCCCGGTAATAATTCAATCCGCCCGTGAGAGCGCCCGGTTGAGACCAGGCTTCAAGGTAAGCCTTGCGGTCCTCTTCGTTGAAGTGGCCTTTTTTGAGTCCTTCGCCGAGGACTATGTTCACGAGCGTGGCATAGTTGTTGTTCGAGAGTATCTGCTCGGCCTGCGGGCTGCGGAACATAAGCATGTACTGACTGGCTTTCTGTTGATCGGGGTTTTCGCGCAACTCGCGTTGAAACACGCCCGGATGCGGCGCGTTTATGATGACGAGTTTTTCGAGGTATTCGGGATGCGCTATGGCGAACGCCCACGCGACCGCGCCGCCCCAGTCGTGCGCGACGAGTATGAACTTTTTATGGCCGAGCGATTCGGCAAGCGCCCGAAGGTCTTCGACAAGGTACTTCACCTGATACTTCTCGACCTCTGCGGGTTTCGATGAAAGGTTGTAGCCGCGCATATCGGGGGCTACGGCCTGATGATCGCGGCTGAATTCCGCGAGTTGATTCTTCCACTCATACCAGAATTCGGGGAACCCGTGAACGAACATTATGAGCTTTCCCTTGCCCGCCGTCGCATAATGCAGGCGCACGCCGTTGACTTCCTTGTAGTCGTGTTTGAACATAGGTGGCTTTGCCTCTTTCTTCTGCGGACGGCCTTCGACCCAACTGAGCGCAAAAATGATCGCCAGGCCGCTCATAATCAATCGCTTGAACAGACGGAGCTTCGTGATCTTCATGAATTTCAACTCCTTTTGCGCGCGGCACGCAGAAGAAAAAATCTTTGCGAGAAAGAGATCTTTATCAGAAAGAAATCTTTGCGAGAAAGAAAGCCTTATGCGCGCCGGAAGATTATTTTTTGACGTTCGGGTGAAGGAACTCCTGGGGCGGCCCTTCATATATGGCATAGCACCGCTGGCAGCGATGAATGGAATTGCCGGGCGCGGCCTTCTCTATCACTTCATCGGGAGCCGAGAGCCATTGTTTGACATGCCCTGTGCAGTTCTTCCCCTTATCGTCTTTGACCGTACAGACGGTTTGACCGGCCGCAAGCGGCAGATACTCGCCCGTCTGCCCGGTCGGCTGCTGTATATGTTTCGATTTAATGTCCAGCGTATTGGCTTCAACCATCAAGTTTCACCCTTCTCGAATGAAGAATTGCTGAGTGGGCTATATTATTCAATTGCGCGGTCCCGGTCAATGAGGAGAACGGCTATCAGCCATCAGCTATCAGCCGTCAGCTATCAGATTACAAACTGACGGCTGACAGATTCTTCACACGCGGCTGTACATTATCGACCTGCCTGGGCTAACCTGAGAGAAACGATCTGAAAAGAATTTCGTGAACGAGCTTGGTACTTACGGTTGGCGATTATGGCAGGCACGCTTTATCTGGTCGCAACGCCTATAGGCAATCTCGAAGATATAACCCTGCGCGCGCTCCGTGTGCTTGGCGAAGTAGACCTCATCGCCTGCGAAGACACGCGCCATACTCGAAAGCTGCTCTCGCATTACGAAATCTCAAGGCCCACTATCAGCTATCACGAGCACAACGAACGCGAGCGCGCCCCTCTTCTTGCCGCGCGCCTCGAAGCGGGAGAAAACATCGCCCTCGTGTCGGACGCCGGGATGCCCCTCGTTTCAGACCCCGGTTACAGGCTCGTGCGCGAAGCCATTCGTAGAGGAATAACCATAGCTCCTGTGCCCGGCCCGTCGGCTATTATCGCGGCGATTGCCGGATCGGGACTTCCGACGGGGCAGTTCACCTTCGCCGGATTCCTTCCTCCGAAAAGAGGCGCTCGGCGCGCTCGGCTTGCGGAGATGGCCGCCACGCAAGGGACTCTGATCTTTTACGAAGCGCCGCATCGAGTGCGAAAGGCGCTTGCCGACGCTTGCGAAGTGCTCGGAGACCGTCCGTGCGTGATCGCGCGCGAGTTGACGAAGGTGCATGAAGAGTTCGCGCGCGGCACGCTTTCAGAGATGCTCGCGCTCACGGGCGAGCGCACGCTAAAAGGCGAGATCGTGTTGCTCGTAGGGCCTGCGGTCGGTGATAATCGATTCAAGCCCGTGCAAGGTTCCATATCGGAAGAGGTTGAAGAGATCATGCGCAGTGAAGGTCTCGACCGCAAGAGCGCGCTCAAGCGCATCGCCCGGTTGCGAGGCATCACCCGAAGCGAAGCTTATAGAAGAATGGTCGCCGACTCGTAGTCGAGTCAACGCGGTTCGAGCCTGGCCGCGACGAGTGACCGAGGAGGTGTTTCCGTGAATATCTTTTCATTTCAAAACCGCCGCAGAGAGATGCAGAGGTGCAGAGGTGCAGGGGGTCGGGACGCCGACTTCGGTTCCGGGTGCAGGGGTGCTTCTCCGCTCCCCCGCTCCTCTGCTCCCCCGCTCCTCCGCTCCCCTGCTCCCCTGCTTCTTTTGCTGCTTGCGATTGTCGCGCTCGTGTCGCCCTCCGGCGCGACGAGTCAGAGCGGGGCGACGCGCGCGCGGACGAGCGGGGGGCAGTACGGCGTCAATCTGACGTTTGCCGTTTATCAGTACGAAGCCGCGCGCTCGGCCGAGGTGCAGGAGGTTACGCGGTTGTCGGGGACTTTTTCATCGGCTGAAGAAGAGATCGCGCACATAAAAGACAAGTACAAGCTCGAAGAGGTGGAGATGCGCCACGTGCGCTCGGTGGGTCTGTTGAGCGAAGAGGATTTCAATGACGCGGTATTGCTCGGCCCGGAGTACATGACGTTTCACACGACCCCGCGCGAAGTCGTGCGCGGATACATGAAGCTCGATTTCCAGGTGCGTTATGCGAATAAACCGATGCTTGAGGCCAGGGGCGTTGAGCTTGGCAATTTCGAAACCGTCTTGCTCAAAGGCGAGCGCGGGGCTTTCGGCGTGAAGTATTTCATAGGCGCGGGCGGCCGACAGGAGAGCGCCCCCGTAGAGCGGACGCTGCTGATTTCCATAACGCCTGAGATCACTCCCATGCGCAACCTCCGCAATCGCCCCGAACAATTGTCTCACCCGGTCGATGAGCATGGCTCTCCGATAGATATGAAAGAGACCGACCGCTTCACGCCTCCTGTGGCTCTCGACCGTGTGGTGCCCAAGTTCGAAAGCGGCCGGATCATACGCGGGACGGTGTTGCTCTCAGGCGTTGTCACAGAGGAAGGCGAGATTCTGAACGTGAGAGTGCTTCGCGGAATAGACCCGGTTATAGACGAGCGCGCGGTGGCCGCCCTTCGCCAGTATCGCTTCTCGCCCGCGCTGTTGAACGGCAAACCTGTCCGCGCGACCTATCGCGAAGAACTGGCATTCGCTGCACCTCCGCCTTCGCTGCGAGAGATTCAAGAAGAGATCGAAAAGCAGCGCGAGAAGGAGAAAGAGAAGAAGAAGAAGCCGTGAATGCGGAGGCCTTCGGCGACGCGGAGACGCGGAGACGCGGGGAATGTTGAGACAGCACGATACGAGTATGCTGAAACCTGGAAGAGGTGTCGCCGCGTCGCCGCGTCCCCGCGTCTCCGCGTCTCAGAACCGCGTCTCAGAACCGCGTCTCAGAACCGCACGGACGAGGAGCGATCAAAGATTGAGGATGAATATATCGGAGCGCAAGCCGTTTAAGATGACGCGCACCCGATTAGGTCCCGGATCGAGGTTCATCACTTCCGAATTGCCTTTGACCTTGATCTTTTTGCCCGAAGCGTTGACATTGGCGTTGCGAGGCGGCGCGACCACAACCCCGTTGATCTCGATTTGAATGCCGTTTGCGAAATCCTTTCCCTTGATGACCAGCTTCTTCCCGTTATTGTACGTGACCTGAGTGACGGTTGGCGCGCCGATGTCGCCGAGAAGGATGCTCGCCCTTACGGTAGAGCTCTGGCCGCCTCCGCCATCGGTCAACGTGATTGATGCCTGCGTCGCAGCGCGTAACTGCTCCAGGCCGAAAAGGGTCAGTTCGAACCCGCTTATGGCAGAGCCGTCGGAGACGATGGGGAACAGAGCGGGCTGACTCAATATCTGCCCGAAGCTGCCGAGCAATTGTACCTGCGCTTGCGCCACATCGCCGTCAAAATCTGCGATAGCGCCCGTTATGGTGAGACTATCGCCATCGAGGTCTCCTAAAAAGTCGCCCGCCTCGGGTGGTATATCAGTCCCGCCTTTGATCTGATAGCCGAAGGCTTCAAGGGCTATCAGATCGTGGCTCGTGATGATCTCGCGTTCGCCGCGCGCTATGGTCGGGTCCATGATGCCTACGTACCGGCCTGTAATTTCGTCGGCTTTCCAGTGAGACCCCTGATTCCCATCTCCGCCCGTGCCATTCGAGCGTCCCGTCGAGAGGGGCACTTCAAGCCCTGCGGCCACGAAGTTCTGCTCGCCGCCCGATGAGAGTATTCGCTGCGCTGTGGAGAAAGCATCCTGCGACGTGCGCGGACGGACCCGGAACAGATCCCATAGAGTGGGAGCCAGGGGGAAGCTTCCGCTTACCTCCCGTCGTCCGACGTTTGAAGTGAATCCGAGCGCGTGGCCTATCTCATGTGCGGCCACAGCCTCGAAATCCGTCTGATTGGGATCGATGCCGTCGCCGGGGTCGAAATCGAAATTGAAGTTGGAGTTGAATCCTATACGGGGAGGAGGACCGATTTCCGCTTCCTCAGCTTCAGGGTCGGCAACCGCAGGCAACACTCCTATCGCTCGATACGGTGTGGAGGGACCGAAAATCGCCGTAGTGTTGCCAATATCGGTGGGGACGCTCTCCTGTGGCAGCGAGTTATAAATCGCTGTCTCCTGCGCGCTCGATGCTCCCTCGATCAATGCAGCGCGGACTTCCAGGAAGAGGTTATTATCCCCGACAGCAGATGAGGATGTCGCACCGAGCACGCCGCTACTGAACTGCATGCCGAAGAAGGTCGGGCCGAAATCCACATCTATGACGATGGTTATAGGGTTCTGAATTATGTCTTCCCAAAGGCGGGCTGCCCTCAGAAAAGCCTCTTTTGCCTGGGGGAAACCTTCCAACTGATCGGTGGCCCGCAAAATGATCTGTAATCCCTCGCCTTCCATATTCAGATTGAACCGGCGTTCGGGAGAGATTCTATGCAACCGCACACGCGGGTCTCGCTCTCGAAAGAGGGCCACCTCTTCGCTCGTGGCATTACGGCATCCGATGCCTCCTTCATGTTCGTGAATGGTGAATACTATCGGGTCGGGAAGGACGGAAAGTCGGCCCGAAGCAGTTCTCTGATTTTCGGAACGCGAACGGAACGTCGCCGAGGCAGTCGCGTCAGAATGAAGTGGCAGGCTCGTCGCAATCAATGCTGCGAGCAATGCCACCGCGAAATGTTTCGATCTTCGAGTCTTCCCTGGCTTCATAAAATTATCTCCCTGATAAATCTTGCCCCCGGCGTCGAATCGTCCTTGATTGCGGATTTCGGATTGCAGAATACGGATTGAAAAGGCGCTCCCTCATTCCGCAATCGCTTCACCGGCAATACTGAAGGTAGCGCGCGGGGAGTTGGCCCGCGACTCTGTTGTATTATCGTGAAGCGGTTCGTTTGTCTTCGCCGGAGGGCGGCGTGGACGAACATCTGATGATAGTTCCCGCCCGGTCAATGTTCAATGATCCAAATGCTTTTATGGTCGGGGACAGGCGGCTTCTGCGAAACCTGGAAAACTCTATCACAAATCGGGTGATATGTCTCGCCTTATCGGAAAGAAACTTTGAAGCACAATCGCCTGATCGCCCTGCTTTTCATCGTGTGCGCGCTTAAAACTCTCTTTCTTGTAAAGGTTTCTTTCTTGCACCCTTCGCTACGCCCGTTGCGGCAAAAGACGAATCGACAAGGCTGCACACGAAAAATATTGATAAGCACAAAGGCTCGGCGATAACTGGCTTGCGCGAAAAAAAATCGCTCTTTATTGTCGGCTCAACTCTCGTCGGCGATCAGGCCTATGTGGAAGACCACCGCCCCTTTCGCAAGGTCTATCAACAAGACGACATCCTGATAAGCGAATCGCGGCGGCGCTTTGATCAGCAGCGTGCGGGAATCAATCGGGCGCTCTTCCATAAGGCTCGCAAGTAAGGGAAGCAATTCTTCAAGCGTTACGGGCCGCGTGTTGAGCGCGAGACTCGAATCCTCAGACATCGTAAGCATAAGCATTTCAGGCGACGGATCCGACTCTTCAGGAGCAGGCTGAGGCGCTCTGACCGGGAGCTTCGCTTCGTCGTGAGGCTGTATGACGAAGAATATGATCAGAAGCACGAGCAGCACGTCGATTAGCGGAGTGACATTGATCGCCGGAGGCACGCACTTTGCCCGGCGCGGTTGCGAGTTCATATCAGACAAGGTTTTCGACCTCTGTGATTGATGGGCGCTCTATGTTTTGTTTTGACACCGGGCGGGCGAAGGAAGTTCCTGCTTTGTCCGTGGTCCGTTGTCCTTTGTCCGTCGTACTTCTTCCAGAGCCCTGGCCAAAGAACGACGGACCACGGACCACGGACAAATTAGAACAGGCTCACCTTGACGCTCAGGTATTTCCTCGGATTCTGGCGGAAGTCATATAACATCTTCACCATCTCCGAAGACATTTGATTGACATTGTTATAGAGCCTCTCGTCGTGGAGGAACATCCCGGCTGTGCCCTCGCCTTTGTCGAGCCGCGCGCTTATGCTGCGGAAAGAAGCCATCGTGGCCTGAAGATCCTCGTAGAGTTTCTCCTCTTTGAAGAACTTGCCGGCGTTTCCTCGTCCGGCCTCGACTTCGGCCATGATGCGGTCGAATTTTTCAAGCATGCGGTTGGCATTGGCCGTAGCGTCTCGCGCCTGATTGTAGAGTTGATCGTCTGTGAGGAATTTGCCCGCCGTGCCTTTCCCTGCGCGCAGGTCTGTCGTCAGGGCTTGAAGCTCCGTCGTCACCCCGCGCATGTCGTCGTAGAGCTTGGGGTCGTTGAGCAACCTGGCGATCGTGCCCTGGCCTTCCTGAATCCGCTTGAGCAGCGCCTGGCTTTCGACCACCGTGCGGTTGAGGTTCACGTAAAGGGCTTCATCCTTGAGGAACAAACCTATGTTGCCTTTGCCTTCGTTGATGTCTTTAACTATCCCCTCAAGCACCGCTCCGACTTTGTTGAATTGAACGAGTATTGCGTTTGCGCCCGTAAAAACTTCGGCGAGACCGGCCGCATCGGCGCTCTTGATTTCAGCCCCGTCGGGCAGAGGGGCTTTTTCGGCCGTGCCCGGAGTTATATCTATCACCCGGTCGCCGAGAAATCCTTGTTGGCCGAGCACCACTTC
>JAKEHD010000650.1 GCA_022615215.1 Blastocatellia bacterium | reverse complement strand
TGTCTTGGATATACCTCGTTAGAGCTTGAAAGAAGTGTGGAAGTGAGTGAGCGAGAAGAAAGGAAGACTCTTTTCCTCAAAAGGAAGACTCTTTTCCTCAAGCGGTCAACTTCGTTCAAGGACCGGCATTACAAGTCTTCACCTGGCGATTGGTTCAACCCGTCGCTGCACAGGTTCGCGCCTGCGAAGAATCGTAGACGCTAGATATAAGGAAATCTTCCTTTCTCTAATTCGATGGAGGAATGAATCATGATTACAATCGACCGCAAGAGTTTTTTTGATGCCTACCGCGTCCGGTTTGGGCCTTTGACACAGGAATTGGTAGATGCGCTGGAGACGCTGCTGGCTCAAATAGAGCAAGACGACATTTTCACAGGCACGGAGACCGACAGAAGACAACTGGCTTATTGTCTGGCAACTTTTAAATGGGAGACGGCGCATAAGATGATGCCCATCGATGAGTTCGGCTCGACGGCCTACTTCAATTCCCGTTACGGCCCGCAAACCAAGGTTGGAAAAGTTCTGGGCAACCGAGAGCCCGGCGACGGGGCGCGGTTTCACGGGCGCGGATACGTACAGATAACAGGGCGAAGGAATTACGCGAAGGCGAAAGCCCTGACGGGAGTCGATCTGATCTCGGACCCTGACCGCGCGAAGGAACCCGAACTGGCATATCGAATCGCTATTCAGGGAATGAAAGAAGGCTGGTTCACGGGAAAAAAACTCGCGCAGTTCATCAAAGACGGTCAGCCGCCCGATTATGAGAACGCCCGCACAATAATCAACGGACACGACAAGGCCCAGACCATTGCCGATATAGCCCGGCGATTCAATGAAGCATTGCTTCTTTCGATGAAACCGGCTGCGTCTGACATCCAGTAGCAAAGGAGGAACGCAAACATGCTATTCATCACGAACCGGACTCCAAAGCAGAGCATACGCTCGCGGGCGGGCAGGAAGTTCGATTTCGACCTGAATGATAACGCCCCGAGCAACTCGGTCTTTTTCTGTGAGCGCACGGGCGCGGGCGACTATACCGAAATCGGAAGCAAGGAACTCCTCAGCCGCCTCAAGCAATCTCCATACAGACAATTGGTCGTTTACATACACGGTTTCTCGAATCTGCCGGAGCAGGTGTTTCCGGCAGCAGATGAGTTTCAACGACTCTGCGACGCCAAAAAGGCGAACGAGGTTCTGGTCGTGCCTCTGATATGGCCCTGCGATAACGATATAGGCATAGTCAAGGATTATTGGGACGACCAGAAATCAGCCGACCAGAGCGCGTTCTCTTTCGCGCGCGTTCTGAGCAAGTTCCTGGAATGGCGCAACTCTCAGAAGGAGAACCCCCAGGAAGACCCCTGTTTGAAGCGAATCAACGTGCTGGCTCATTCGATGGGCAACCGTGTGCTGAGAGAGACACTCTGGGTCTGGAACAAGTACGATCTGGCCGATGGCGTCCCGCTCATCTTCAGGAACACTTTCCTTGTGGCCGCAGACATTGAGAACGAATCTCTGGAAAAGGGCGAGCGGGGAGAGCATATATCTTATGCCTCGCGCAATGTCGTGGTCTATTATGCTTCGGACGATCTGGCCTTGCGCGCAAGCAAGGCGTCCAATCTCAGGAACAAGATCGCATCGCGCAGGCTCGGACACAGCGGGCCGGAGAACATGGAACTTATTCCTCACAATGTTTATGCTGTCGATTGCGATGACGTGAACACCGCTTATGACTCTCCCAAAGGCCATTCCTATTTCAGATCGGGACGGACGCCCGATCAGCCGGGGCTTGTGTTCGATCACATTTTTTCCTCCATAGATTCGGGCCGCGTCTTCCCCCAAGATGAATTTCGCAGGACGACGATCATCAAAGAAGGCTGATCCCATGGAGTCGCTTCGATACGAGTGAATGGAGGCGCTCAGTGGAGATTGTGACGGAGATCAAGCAAAGAGATTGAGGAATGACGAAGAAAAGTTCCCCGGTCAAACGCGATGCGGGAATCGCGGGGTATGACGATATACTGGTCGGAGTGGTCGACTTGTTGGAATCGGCCCGCCGCCTGGCTGCCCGCGCGGTCAACTCGATTATGACGGCCACTTACTGGGAAATAGGGCGGCGTATTGTTGAATTCGAGCAGGGCGGCAAAGAGCGCGCAGACTACGGAGGACGGTTACTCGAACGCCTTTCACAGGATCTATCTTCACGATTTGGGCGCGGGTTTTCTATCAGGAACCTGCGCAGTTTTCGCGCCTTTTATCTTGGCTGGACAATTCGGCAGACACCGTCTGCCGAATCTGAGCAACTTCCCGATACTACTGAAAAATTGCAGACGCTGTCTGCAATTTTATCAAACCAAAAAATCCAGACAGCGTCTGGACAATCTCAAGACCAAATTCGGCAAATGGTATCTGCCGAAATTGATTTTGGTAGTGTTGCCAGACTATTTCAGCTCTCCTGGTCTCATTACGTTAAGCTGATGTCTGTCAAAAATCCGAAGGCCCGCGAGTTTTATGAAGCCGAGGCGCTACGCGGCGGATGGAGCGTGCGGCAACTGGCACGGCAGATCAATTCCATGTTCTACGAACGCACAGCCCTTTCGCGCAATAAAGCCGCGATGCTTCGCAAGGGCCGGAAACCCCTGCCAGAAGACGCGATCATGCCTGAAGAGGAGCACGGTCAACTCGGGGCGTCGGCTCGCTTAATCCATGACTCAAGAGCTTCAGGGGTATCCGCACGTTGAATTTCAATAATCACAACACCCCCCGTGATTTGTAAAGCAAACTATGAGTTCCTGCTCACTGGAAGCGAGGGCGAACAAGTATTGCCCGCGCTTGACCGATGAAGAAGCGGCTAAGTATTTCGATGTGCGCGAGGTATGTCCTGAAAGTGAGGATAGCTCCGCTCGATTTGATGAATCCGGATTTTGACCACAGATCACACAGATAGCACGGATAAACATTTCTGTCTGTGTAATCTGTGAAATCTGTGGTTGATCTTTTCCGCTCGGATGCCGCGCCCCGGACATTACCGAACAGTCTTTCGGCATTCAGGGCATCATCCCTTTGAAAGTCTTCCAGGGATGAAGCTCTACCGTGAGGCGGCCCGCCCTCACCGCCGGATCACTCTCCGACATCGCTTTCGCTTCCTCCATCTCGCCGACCCGAAACAGGAAGACGCCTCGCAAATCGCCTTTGCTCTCGAAAGGCCCCGCCACGACTAGCTTACCCGATTCTGCCATCTTGCCTATGTGCGCGAGATGCGCGGCCTGCAAACGGTCGGTTTCGGGCGTCCGTTCAGGCGTCCATTTCGGTCCCCGCTTGAGAAATCCTATCTGATAATCGACCATGGGAATTTCCGCGCCGGGACTCTGTTTCACTTCCGCCGCATAATCCTTCCCAAGCCCTTTGAGCGCCCACCAGGGAATTATCTCAAGCGTGAGACGTTCGGCTTTCGTCCAGGGTTCCTCTGCGACAATCGCCTTCGCCTCATACATGGAAGCTGCGCGCAACACGAATATACCTGTAATTTCTCCCCCGTCGATGAATGGGCCTGCGGCGACGAGTTTATCGGAAGCGGCCATCCTGTTGGCGTATTTCAGATGGTCAGCGAGTTCTCCCTCTGTGCCGGGGGCTTGAGGGCCTATCCATTTCGGTCCGCGCCGCGCAAGGCACATATAATATTTTTCCATGTCCGAAGGCATGTCCTGACCCGCCGCGATACCGGAACCGATGGTCCCCATTGCAAAGAGCACGCTCAGGCAAAAAATCCTTTTCACTGTATGGCCTCCTTCAAGCCTATTTGACGGCTCTCGGCCTCTTTATAAACGGCCGCTCCTGCAAGCGTTGCTATAAGGGTCGCGACGAGTTCCCACACGGCTCCGATCATATAAATTTTCGCCGGGAAGAACCCGATAGTGCTGCCCACCACCGCGCTGTAGAGATAGACCAGCGCCCATAGTACAAGACCGGCGAGGGCTGCGGTTTTAGGCCCGCTTCCGAATCGAGGTCGTATCGCCGCATAGAACCACACCGCGCCTATTCCCACAAAGAATGTCAGGGCCACAAGCTTTGCGATCTCGCCGCCGCCTACAGGCGGCAGGTTCAGCGACCCCATAACCTGCTCCACATCTTTTGCGAGAACGACCGCGTTGAGCAGCGACTCGCTTATGTTCATCACCAGTCCCGCGAGCAAACCCCCCGCGATGACGCGACCTGTGTTGATCTTTTCCATGCTTTCCTCTCCTTTTCATTTGCCGGTCGCCCGTTCGAGCTTCTTGAGCAAGAATCTCCGCTCAGGCTCGGAGCACGAACAATCGAGCGCCTTGCGATAACAATCTGCCGCCTTCTCCGTTTCTCCCATCTCATTCCATAGCTCGCCGAGAGTCGCAGGCAACAGGTAATAATGGCTCAGGGCCGGGTGAGAACCGATCTCTTCGAGCGCCGTGATTCCGGCTTCCGCGCCTTGCCAGCGGGAGATCGCAACCACACGGTTCAGCGCCACGACAGGCGACGGGTTCAACGCCTGAAGACGGTCGTATAGGTCGACTATGCGCGCCCAATCGGTCGCCTCATAGTTTTCGGCCACCGCGTGACACGCCGCAATCCCTGCTTGAAGATGATACTCGGTCATCTCATCGCCCTCGGCGCAGCGGTCGAGATGCCAGAGTCCCTGATATATCAGCCGCTTATCCCACAGCGAGCGGTCCTGTTCGGCCAGCAGAAACAACTCGCCTTCATCGCCCACGCGCGCGGGCAGACGCGCCGCCTGCAATAGCATGAGCGCAAGCAGGGCGTGGCTCTTAGGCAAGTCGGTCGCCGGGTGACGGGCCAGAAGATTGCAGAGGCGGATCGCTTCTTCGCACAACTCGGCCCGCACGACGCGCACTCCCTTGTGCGCCGTATAGCCTTCGTTGAAGAGCAGATAGATGACTTCGAGCACCGAGTCCAATCGCGCAGAGAGTTCCGCAGAACCGGGAAGCTCGAAGGTTATGGCCTCTTCGCGAATGCGGCGTTTCGCGCGCACGAGGCGTTGGGCTATCGTGGCTTCGCGTGCGAGAAATGCGCGGGCGATTTCACCCACGCCGAAACCTCCGACGGTCTTCAAGGTGAGCGCCACTCTTCCCTCCCTCGGAATCGCAGGGTGACAGGCCATAAACATCATGCTCAACTCATCGTCGAACGCCTCGTGACCGGCGGGATCATCGGGCGTGGGAGACGGGGGCGGAGTGAACGCTTCGAGCAGTTCTTGAGATTTGGCGCGGAGTGACGACTCGCGGCGGAGCAGGTCGAGCGCGCGATTTTTCGCCACCTGCACGAGCCAGGCGACAGGGTTTTCCGGGATGCCTCGAAAGGGCCATTGCTCAAGCGCCTTGATGAGCGAATCCTGCACAACCTCCTCGGCGAGGTCCAGATGCTGAGGCCCGAAGATGCGGGT
>JAKEHD010000649.1 GCA_022615215.1 Blastocatellia bacterium | reverse complement strand
ACGAGGATCAGTGGTATAAACATCAACGCCAGGGCGTGCCACGCTTCGCGGCCGATCTTTTTCCTGTAAACGATCAATGCGCCTGAAATCAAAACGAGAGCGAAGGCGGGCAGGAGGAATTCCAGGGAGGCCGCGCTAGTCACGAAATGGGTCATATAGGCGATGCTCAGATTGACCGGCCACGCGAGATGAGCGAGATAACTCATTACGACCAGCGGCAGGGTGAGAAACGTATCGACGAGCGGCCCATTGTGCGCTTGAGGGTTCTTCCAGGTCAGGCCGCCGAGCACGAGGTAACGAGGAATCAGGTAGAGCACGGCGACCCCTGCAAAGGGAAGGGCGCGCTTGATCGCATTCATGAAATGAGCGGAAATCGAACCGACAGACGTTCTCTTATCGCCTGAGCGGTTATAGATCGCCTCGATGAATTCGTAGGCGAATATGACCGCTACGAGGCTGAGCGCCGTCTCTTTTGAAAATGCCGCAAGCGCGAATGCTGCAAGCGACAGGACGAAATGTCGGTAGCCCAAGCGTGAGCGCGGGCTTTTTCGGTCGGCGCGAAATTTCAGATAATAATAAAACGAAGCGAGGAAAAAGACTCCAAACAGCGGGTCGGTCATTCCGCTGATCCAGCTTACCGATTCGGCGTGGACGGGCCATACCGCAAAGAGCAGCGCCGAGACCGCAGCCACGAGATTGCGGCCCGACAGCATGAGCAATACGTAATAGACGCCTATCGAGCAGAGTATGTGCAAAAGCAGGCTCACAAGGTGCCAGCCTTGAGGCCAAAGCCCGAACAGCTTGTACTCCAATGTGAGCATCACCGTGAAGATGGGGCGGTAATAAGGCGGCGGCACGGGCACGCGCAAAACGTCCGCGCGTTCGCGGAAGGCCCATACATGAGTCGTGAAGGCCCGCGCAAGGTTATCCCACGAGCGAACGTCCGGGTTTTCGACTATCTGCTCCGTATCGTCGAAGACGAAGTCTCCGCCGAGCGAGTTCGCGTAAGCGGCAAACACCAGCACGCATATAAGCAATATGACCCGGCTCGGATTGAGTCGCTCGATCCACGCTATCAGATTTCGGGTGCCGGATGCGGACGCGGCGGACGCGGCGGCCGTGACCGCGCGCTGCTTTCCGGCCTTCTTCTCCGCGCCGCCGGTTTTGGATTTCGTAGTAGCCATCTTCATTCCTGTTTCGGCTGCCGCTTCGCTACAAGTAAAAAGGGGAAAGTGAATCAGCCGTCAGCCGTCAGCCATCAGTCGTCAGCCATCAGTCGTCAGCCATCAGCCTTCAGCCATTAGGGCAAGTATTCAACCACAGATAACACAGTGGAAGGCAGGGCCTTCTACAAACACAGATAAAAATTTCTTTCTTCTATCTATCCGTGAAATCTGTGGGATCTGTGGTTCGAAATTTTTATCTGATAGCTGATATCTGATGGCTGATAGCTGAGTCATCTGTGGTCAATCTTCGCCTTTTTACTTTTGCCTTGTGGCAGAGGCGGCGATCATTTGCTCCAATTGATCGAGACGGACGCGCCACTCGTCCGATCTCTCGCCGTTGGGGTCGAGTTCGATGGCCGTGCGTTGCTCGCGCGCCGCATCCTCGAAACGCCCCTGGACTGCGTAAACGAACGACAGGTTGAAATGAGCTATGGCACTCTGTGGCGTCAGTGATACGATGCGCTCAAACCTCCGCGTCGCTTCAGCCGGGTAGCCATGTCGCGCATAAATGAGCGCAGATTGGTTAAGCGCATCGATGATATCCGGGTTGATTCGCAAGGCCGCTTCATATTCACGCACAGCCCCTTGCGGGTCACGCCTCGACTCGGCCAACGAGCCGAGCCAGAGGCGGGCTATCCGCGAGTTGGGCGCATGCGCGGATGTGTGCGTCCATAAATTCTCATTGCTTTTCCATCGTTTGTTTTGCGCCGCAGTGAGCACAGCCAGAAGCACGAGCAACACCGCCGATGCGCCCGCGAGCTTCGATGCCGGTATGCGAAGGCGATTGCTCGTCGCCGCTCGTTCGATCAGAGCCGCAAAAAGAAGCCCGAATCCTATCATGGACAAATAGAGATAGCGATCATGCACGATCTCTTCGCTTGTGAAGGCCCGCGTGTTGAGATGGATCGAAAGCGGCATCACAATCCAGATCGCGGCCAGCTTTACATCGGGCACACGCCGCGACAGGTAGACGAGTAGCGAGCCCACCGCGAGAATCACCAGGAGAGGCATCCAGAAAGAGGTGAAGCCGAGCGAGCGAACGTAACCGAAGTCGTGGATCAAGGAGAGGCTCACGGGAAAGACCGCGAGTTTCAGATAGCGCGCGAGCAAGGCGGGCAAGGTGAGTAGATTGTCTGCGAGCGTAAGCGATGCGTCGTCAGGAAAGTTTCCATTCGTATTCCGCCCGAATACGACGCCGAGGACGCTGTACCTCAAGACCATATATCCGAATGCAGCGCAAACGAAGGGCAAGCTCTCGATCGCCGCTCTGCGAAGGCGCGCGCCGAAAGCAAGTCCTCGCGAAAAGATAAAAAGCTCGTAGGCTGCGACTATCAACAGAAGGGCGAGCGCGCTCTCTTTGGTCAACAACGCCAGCGCGAATAGACCCGTCGCTCCCGCTCTTAAACGGAGGGAGTTTGTCGGCTCTCTTTCCGGCCGACGATAGATCAGATAGCAGTAGAAGGCCGCCAGCATAAACAGTGCGCTCAAGGGATTGACCAGCCCTGAAATCCACGACACGGACTCGCTCTGCACAGGATGCACCAGATAAATCCCCGCAGCAAACGCCGACATCAATCTTCGGTTTTTACTTTTGACATCCGAGAGCGCCGCCAGTGATTTTTCCAGCACGCGGAAAACCAGCATCGCCGCCAGGAGATGGAGTATCACGACTACGAAATGCCAAATCAGGGCATCGCGTCCGGCCACCTGATAGCCGAGCATAAGAAAAAGATTGAATACAGGGCGATAGTAAATGCTATCGAGCGAGTCATCCGAAGGTTCGGGACTCAGCGCGGACCAGTGATTCTCGGTGAAGACGCGAGCCAGCGTATCGCGGTCCCAGTGCCCCATCAGCGGATTTGCGACGATCTGCTGATGGTCGTCGAAGACGAATGCGCCGGACAGGGAATTAGCGAACGCAAGCATAGCGAGCACGGCAAGCGCCAGCATCAATATTCGATTCGACGTGTAGTCAGGGACTTTGGCTACGGCCGCGGCCGTCTCCGACGGGGATTGATCGCCGTCGCCGTCAGTAGTTATCGGCCCGTCAAGGTCTGACGTGTCGGTCTCCGATCGTGGTTGATCGTCATCAGGTAAAGCGGTCGAGGCCGCATCGGGTTGAGCGTCGCATTCGATAGTATCGGTCGTATCCGTCATCTTCGTCCTCCAGGGGCGATATGTCTCTTGCCTGAGCGGCGCAGATTGAAGCAAAGCTACTGGCCTGTTGCTTCCCGCGATCAGGCAGGCAGAGGGGCTATGAAATTATGAGGGACGAAATGCGAAGACAAGCGGAAGCGACAAAGATTTCTTTCTTCAAAGATTTCTTTCTTCAAAGATT
>JAKEHD010000648.1 GCA_022615215.1 Blastocatellia bacterium | reverse complement strand
TATCAACAAATATGATTTCATGCCCCCCGTGAACGCTTACAAGATTTCTTTCTTCCGTTGTGCCTCATGCTTCGCTTTTGCGAGCAATACCATTGCGGTTGCGGTTGCGAAGTTGAATGCGTCCGTCCTTTTGTTTAGAAGGAATTCACTTGACTTGCGTTCGTTTCTCGCTAGCATACGTAATGTTTGTGTTTGAAACAGGCATAATCGAGCAGAATCGCTATTTCTGCTGAAGCTGTAATCGGGCGAAGAAAGAAATTTTTATGTGAGTTTGTGCTATTTCGGCTATGAACGCCCTGTATCGCGCGGGGAAGCAATCTTCAAGATACGATCTTGCGCTCGTTAATGCGACCCCGCCCTTGATAGGTTATTATGACTTGGGAAGAACGATGGCATCCGCTGCGTGAGGAATGGATAATCGTCGCAGCGCACCGTCAAGGCCGCCCCTGGAACGGCATAACTGTCGAGCACGAGGAAACCCGGCTGCCCGACTATATGCCTGATTGCTATCTCTGCCCCGGCAACACTCGCGTCAGCGGCAAGAGCAACGACCTCTACACGAATACATTTGTATTCGATAATGACCATCCTTGCGTAGGCATGGATGCGCCGTCGTGTTTGGTCGCTCCGAATGGAATCTACCGCAACCGGCCTGCTATAGGCATTGCACGCGTGGTCTGCTACAGCCCCCGCCATAGCCTCACCCTGGCCGAGCTTGATGTCTGCGAAATCGAAAACCTTTTGCAGGTCTGGCGGCAGCAGTACATCGAACTTGGCAGCCGCGAAGAGATATATCATGTGCTTGTATTCGAGAACAAAGGAGAGGTGGTAGGCGTGTCAAATCCTCACCCGCACTGCCAGATATACGCTACGAATTTCATCTTCAAGACCATAGAGACGGAAGCGCGCGTCTCCGAGAGACATCTGGCCGAGACCGGCCGCGTACTCTTTCAGGACATACTGGAAGCGGAGCGAGAGGACGGGCGAAGAATCTTATGTGAGAATGAAACGGCCATAGCATTCCTGCCCTATTTCGCGCGGTATGCTTACGAGGTGTATGTAGCGCCCAAACAGACACACCCTAGCCCTGCGGCCTTGAGCGACAGGGAAGTGCATGATTTCGCGGCAGTGCTCAAACGCTTACTTGTGAAGCTTGATAATCTGTGGAGAATGGCATTCCCTTATGTGATGACTCTGCATCAGGCCCCAACCGATGGAGCGCCGCACGAAGGATTTCATTTTCACATAGAGATACATCCGCCGCTCAGGAGACCGAACCTTTTGAAATACCTGGCCGGGCCGGAGATCGGGGGCGGTAATTTCCTGAGCGACACGGCACCAGAGGAGAAGGCCGCCGAGTTGCGTGTACAATCGGATATTCACTACAAACAGGCGCACATAATGAGCAAAGAGTGATTGCATCAGCCATCAGCCGTCAGCCATCAGCCATCAGTGCGTATAGAGGAGGAACGAAGATCAACCACAGATTACACTGATGACACAAACAGAAATCTTCTGTGAAATCTGTGTTATCTGTGGTTAAAGAGTTGATAGCTGATGGCTGATAGCTGATAGCTGACGGCTGAGTCGTTATGAGGTTTTATGAAACGATTTCGACACACTATCGGCCTTCTTCTATTCGGCGCTTTGAGTCTTCAACTTATCGTTGACGCCTTCGCTCAGGGAGTGGCCGTTCCAAAGCGGACCAGCAGGCCGCAGCCCGGCCCCAAGCTAAAGACCCCTGTTCCTAAAGTTCAGTTTCAAGATGTGGCAGGCAAGGCGAGACTTTCGGCCAGGCACGTGACCGGTTCGGACATTGAGAAAAAATATATACTCGAAACTACCGGGAGCGGTGTCGCCTTGATCGACTATGACAATGACGGCTGGCTCGATATCTTCCTCGTGAACGGAACCACGCTTGAGGGTTTTTTCAGTAGCGCGACCGTAAGGGATCGCTCCCTTACGGTCGCGCTACTGAAAGACGGGCAGCCTACCAATCATCTCTACCGCAACAATCGCGATGGAACGTTCACCGATGTCACTGAGAAGGCCAATCTGGTCAGGACGGGCTGGGGCCAGGGCGCGTGCGTGGGAGACTTCGATAATGATGGCTATGATGACCTGTTGGTGACCTATTATGGACAGAACGTTCTATACAGGAACAACGGCAAGGGCGGGTTCGTCGATGTCACGGAGAAGGCGGGGCTAATACAGAAGACGACGCGCTGGGGCACGGGTTGCAGCTTTTTGGATTACGACAAGGACGGCCACCTTGACCTCTTCGTCGCAAACTACGTCGACTTCGATATCAAAAAGATACCAGCCAAAGGGAGCAGCCGGTTCTGCATGTGGAAGGGCATTCCCGTCATGTGCGGGCCGCGAGGGCTTCCCGGCGACACAAATATTCTCTATCACAATAATGGCGATGGAACCTTTACAGACGTTTCCGAAAAGAGTGGCATCACAGGGCCTGGCGCTCGCTACGCCTTTACGTCGCTCGTGTCCGATTTTGACAACGACGGCTGGCCGGACATATACGTCGCTTGCGATTCAACACCTAACATTCTCTATCGCAATAACGGCGATGGCACCTTCACCGATACAGGATTGATCTCCGGAACGGCGTTCAACGAAGACGGACAGGAACAGGCCGGTATGGGCGTTTCGGCTGCGGACTATGATCTGGATGGTTTCACAGATATCGTGAAGACCAACTTTGCCGATGATACCTCCACCCTTTATCGCAACAATGGAGACGGAACATTCAACGACGTAACCTATCAGGCGCGGCTGGGCGTAAACACCAGGTTCCTGGGTTGGGGAACAGGCTTCTTCGACTTCGATAACGACGGCTGGAAGGACATCCTTATGGTGAACGGGCATGTCTATCCAGAGGTACACATGCACGCTACCGCCGGCACATATAAGCAGGAGCGATTGCTCTATTGGAACTTGCGCGACGGAACGTTTCTCGATATCTCTGCCGCAGCCGGGCCAGGAATTCAGGACCGGCGATCTTCGAGAGGAGCAGCAGTCGGCGACCTCGATAATGATGGCAGCCTTGAGATAGTCGTCCTCAACATGAACGATACGCCGAGCTTGTTGAAGGACTCAGGCGAAAAGGAGAATTGGATTCTCATCAAAACCGTCGGGAAACTCTCCAACCGGAACGGGATAGGTGCGCGAGTCACAGTGGCGACAAAAGGCTTGAAGCAAACGGACGAAGTGCGCAGCGGCGGCAGTTATTTGTCTCAGAATGATTTGCGGTTGCACTTCGGGATAGGTGATGCCACGAAAATCGATCGCGTCGAGATTCATTGGCCGAGCGGAAGAGACGAGGTCTTTGAAGACCTCAAGGCCAATCAGGTTCTGGTTCTGGAAGAAGGGAAGGGAACCGGCATCTTTAAGGATGAAAGGAAGCAGGGGAGCAGGGGAGCAGGGGAGCAGGGGAGCAGAGGAGACATAGAGGCAGTGGAGCCAGAGTCCGAGCACCCCAGCACCCCGGCACCCCGGCACCCCGGCATCCTTCACTGTGACCCCTTATCTCTGATGATGCGTTGCAGATTGCGCTGTGTGAACTCACGCTCTTGGCTGCGGGCTTTCTCCACTCTTTCGAAGAGTTGCCTGGCGCGCGCGCTGTCGCCCTTTTTCCTGAGCGCCAATGCCAACTGGTAGGTTGCGAATAGATCCTCCGGGTCGAGTTTGAGCGCCTTCTCCAACTCCCGGATCGCGCGATCTGTCTCCCCGCGCCGCAGGAGAATCTTACCCAGCAGTGCATGCGATTGTGAGAGGTTCGGGTCCAATTGAATGGATTTCTCCAGGGCCTCGACCACTTCTTTTTCCGCCTCGCTTTCCGGCGTGACTCCTGAACGGTTCAACGCCTCACCGAGCAACCAGAGCAGGTGGGGATCGTTTGGTAGATGCGCGCTTGCGTGCCGCAACAAGTCTATGGCTTCCGCCAGCTTGTCCATCTGTATGAGCACAAGGCCAAGAGCCACGTGAGGAAGCCCCGTTTCGGGCGAAAGCCGTCCGGAGGTTTTGAATTCCTTTTCCGCTTCCTCGAACCGGCCTTTCATGGCCAGGACCGCGCCGCGTTGCAGATGCAGGCGGTCGAGACATCTTCTGTTACCGACGCTCCTTTACCAGGTCTCGAATTTCCGTTAGCAGGAGCTCTTCTTTCGACGGCGGCGGTTCCGCAAGAGCTTCACTTTGTTTTTTCAAGG